>NZ_KQ970392.1:357049-359441 GCF_001579105.1 Weissella sp. DD23
AATTGGGTAAGCCGGTGGTTGTGACGGGGGATGTACACTATCTCAATCCCGAGGATGCCATTTACCGTAAGATTTTGATTAGCTCACAAGGTGGGGCTAATCCCTTGAATCGTTATTCATTGCCAGATATGCACTTCCGAACGACACAGGAGTTGTTGGATGACTTTGCTTGGATGGGCGAGGAGCTAGCTAAAAAGTTGGTCATTGATAATACACACGTTGTGGCTGACATGATTGACGATGTTGAGGCGATTAAGGGTGGAAATTATCCACCTAACATGCCTGGCGCAGATGATGAAGTGCGGCAGAAGTCATATGACACCGCCTACCGTTTGTACGGAAATCCGTTACCTGAAATCGTCGAAGCCCGCATTGAGCAAGAATTACGTTCAATTATTTCTAACGGATTCTCGGTTATTTACCTGGTTGCGCAACGTTTGGTGGCTAAGTCAAATAAAGATGGTTATTTGGTTGGATCTCGTGGTTCGGTGGGCTCTTCACTAATTGCCCTGTTAATCGGGATTACTGAAGTGAATGCCTTGCCACCGCACTATCGTAGTGTCGCTGGTGACTATGTGGAATTCGTTGATCCACGTGAGTACGAGTCTGGCTATGATTTGCCTGAAAAGTTGAGTCCAATTGATGGGACAAAGTTGATTGGGGATGGACACAACATTCCGTTTGAAACCTTCTTGGGATTCAAGGGTAACAAGGTGCCGGATATTGATTTGAACTTCTCTGGTGACTATCAGCAATTTGCTCACAACTATATGAAGTCTTTGTTTGGTGAGAACAATGTATTCCGTGCCGGTACGATTGCGACGGTGGCGGATAAGACCGCGTTTGGATACGTAAAGGCGTATGAGCGTGATCATGATGTTAGTTTCCGAGGTGCAGAAATTGAACGGTTGGCTTTGGGCGCTACTGGGGTTAAGCGGACTACCGGTCAGCACCCGGCTGGTATCTTGATTGTGCCGGACGATATGGAAATTTTTGATTTCACACCAATTCAGTTCCCGGCCGATGATCTGTCAGCCACTTGGCGGACGACCCACTTCGATTTCCACTCAATTCACGATAATATCCTGAAGATGGATATCCTGGGTCACGATGATCCCACAATGATTCGTGCCTTACAGGATATGTCCGGCATTGATCCGCAAACGATTCCGATGAATGATCCAGGGGTGATGAGTCTATTTTCATCACCAGAAGCCCTTGGCGTAGATGAAGAACAGATCTTCTCGAAGTCAGGTACGTTGGGTGTGCCTGAATTTGGAACGGCTTTTGTTCGTGGTATGTTGGAGGAAACACACCCGAAGAACTATTCTGAATTGCTACAAATTTCTGGTTTGTCTCACGGAACTGACGTGTGGCGTGGTAATGCGGATGAATTGATTCAACGTGGGGTTGCGACAATCGGTACGGTTATCGGAACGCGTGACAAGATCATGACCGACTTGATTAACTACGGGGTACAGCCAGAGTCATCATTCCAGATTATGGAAAAGGTACGTAAGGGTAAGGGAATCTCAGATGAGTACCAAGCCGAAATGCGTGCAGCTGGCGTACCGGAGTGGTATATCGAGTCAGGATTGAAGATTAAGTATATGTTCCCGCGTGCTCACGCGGCCGCTTACGTTTTGATGGCGTTGCGAATTGCCTACTTTAAGGTATACTTCCCGACGTTGTATTACGCGGCATATTTCTCAGTGCGCGCAAGCAACTTTGATATCGTTGCCATGTCACGTGGTTTGAATTCAACTAAGGCAAGAATTCAAGAAATCAAAAAAATGGGAAATGAAGCTTCAGCTAAGGATAAGGATTTATTGACTGTGCTTGAATTGGCTAATGAAGCCCTTGAGCGTGGCATTAAGTTCAATATGGTTGATTTGTATAAGTCTGACTCAGAGCAGTGGGTCTTAGATGGTGATACGTTGATTGCGCCGTTTAATGCGGTGCCTGGTCTGGGTGATAACGTTGCGAAGCGGATCATTGCTGCGCGTGCTGAACGTGAATTCCTGTCAAAGGAAGATCTTGCACAGCGTGGTGGTGTGTCAAAGACGTTGATGGATTACTTAGATGAGAATGGCGTGCTTGCTGGCATGCCGGATGAAAATCAATTGGCCCTATTCTAATAAGATGGAACGAAAGCGTTTCGTGATAGTCAGCTATCATGGAGCGCTTTTTTCATTTACTGAAGGTGCAGTAAATGTTCGGAAAAATTTTCGAAAACAAAGCAGTTGACGAACATTATGAAAAGCGGTATATTAATTAAGCACTCGAGCGAGGGTGTGTTGATAATAAAAAACGTTGTTAAAACTCGTTGTTGACTTATCAAAAAACATTCTGTATTATATATTAAGTCGTCTCAGAGATATGAAATATCTGT
>NZ_KQ970393.1:0-20242 GCF_001579105.1 Weissella sp. DD23
GACAAATTAAGCGCAACCCTTTTATGTAAATTCGTGAAAAAATGTGCAAACAATCCATTCCTTGAACGCGTTTTCATATTTTTGAGTAAGGGAAATCCGGTTTTGTGAACAATTTAACTAATCGCTTTCTAAAAAACTACACTGTAATGTATAAAGAAAAACCGAATGCGATCTGCCTGGTGGCAAACACATTCGGTCTGTTATATACTAGATTTGTGGCGGAGCACCGCGAAGTCGCACTTTAATTGAACATTAAAGATTGACCACGGTTACTTTGCAGAGTGTACGTGGTTTTTCTTTTGGCCTTTTGTCATTGGTCGGCGCCTACATCGCTGTCGCCTCCCATCGACCGCTTCGAAAAAAGAAAAATTTATAAAAAATAAGGTCTGCGTCGGAAAATTCCAATGCAGACCTTATTTTTTTATTCATTGATTACCAAATCATCACGCGATCTTCAGGTGCGCGGTACATCTTATCAGATGGTTGCACATCGAATGTCGTGTAGAAATCATCAAAATTAGATACCGTCACATTCACACGGAACTTTGCAGGTCCGTGTACATCTGAAGCGGCCAACAATTGCATAATCTCAGGACGTGCCTTTTGACGCCAGATGGTTGCCCAGCTCTCAAAGAAGTCCGTTGCTGAAAAATCAGCATCGCGCTTTGCTGCTGCCAAGGCCGCAGCGACACCACCAAGATCGGCCACGTTTTCTGAGACCGTCAGTTTACCATTCACCTTAGCCCCATATGAATCCAAACCATCGAACTCATCAATCACCTTTTGAGTACGTGACTTGAAGGCGGCGTAGTCCTCTTCTGTCCACCAATCGTTCAAACTACCATTTTCATCAAATGATGCCCCATTCGTATCAAAGGCGTGTGAAATCTCGTGAGCAATAACCGCCCCAATACCACCGTAGTTCGCAGATGATGATTGATCCAAGCTATAGAATGGTGCTTGCAAAATCGCTGCTGGGAACACAATTTGGTTTTGTTGTGGATCGTAGTAAGCATTCACCATGTGTGCTGGCATGTGCCACTCATCACGGTCAACCGGTTGATTCCACTTTGACCATTGGTAGGCCACCCCTTGGGCACGGAACTTTTCGGCCGTCTCAAACAACGTCGCTCCATCATCAACAATCTTGTCCTTGTAGCGATCAGGTAACTTTTCGGGGTAGCCGATGTGTGGCACAATGGCGTCCAACTTAACAATCGCCTTTTCACGCGTGGCTGGTTGCAACCAGTCAGCGGTTTGCAAACGCTCCTTGTACACATCAATCATCGTGGCAACCTTTTGTTCCACGTCAGTCTTGGCTGCTTCAGGGAACTTTTCACCTGCATACCACAAACCAAGCGCTTGTGTGTATGGACCAGCTGCCAAGTAATAAGCCGCCTTACGTTGGTTCATTGCTTCCGGCGTTCCTGACAAGGCACGGCCATACGCCCCACCTAGCACTCGGACCTCATCTGACAAGTAACTCGTAAAGGCGTTTGCAATGCCTACAATCAACGTTGCTTGCAACAAAGGCCAGGCTTCTTCAGAGAAGAATTGATCAGATGCTGCCCAGAAACGTTCTTCCGGTACGACAACCATCTCTGGCGTCGTGCCCGTCATGGCTGTCAAAATCTCATCCAATGGCAAGGCTGGTGTCAAAGCTGTGAAATCAGCCCACTTGTAGGGGTGGTACAACTTGGCATACTCCGCTGACTCTTCTTGGCTCAACACAACCTTAGCTATGCGGGCATCGAAAGCCAAGTACTTATCCAACAAGTCCTTGATTTCGTCAGCACTGAAGCCAAACTTAGGCAACAAATCTTCTTGCGCTGCCCGCCACTTCGCCAACAATTCCTTACCTTGCTCGTGATCAGGCGCATAGTAGGTTGTATCTGGCAAAATAATGCCTAGTGCATCTGCCCACAACACATTCGTGCGCGCATCCTTGAAGTCTGGCGCTACCCCAATTGGCAAAGCATTTGGCAAGCCCGCCTTTTCCAATTCAATGATGTGTGCCGCAAAATCAGCAAATGACGTAAACGCTTGATAGCGCGCAATCAATGGCTTCACTGGGTCAGTGCCCAACGCATCGCGGGTCGCAAAATCCGCTGCCAACTTGTGGTACTTCACAAAATTAGCCAAAATGTCATCGGTTGGCACGTTTTGACCTGCTTGCCAGGCATCCGTCGTATCCAACATCAATTCTTCGATGTCATCCGCCAAGTCACTAAAACCACCTGTTCGTGATTTATCAGCTGGAATGACCGCATCTGCTTCCCACGCTTCGTTAATCGCATCATAAAAATCATCTTGCATTCGTGTTGCCATGCGTTGTACCTCGTTCTGTTTATTTCTCATCATTTTATCACTTTTGTTTGAAATAAGCCCGAACATGGTGAGTTTTAATGGCCAACGTAAACCGAAAATACAAACGACAAGATGGCAATAATCGTCCCCGTGATGACCGCAATCATCACGCCTAAACCGATTGCGGTCCCCCGTGCTTCTTTGAACGCTTCGTGAATTAGTACCTTCACGTCACTAGTCGTCGGCAAGGCAGCCACTTCTGTTGTTAAGGTGTCAACTTTCACCGTTAACACGGTTAAGTCCTGCCGTACTTGCGCAAAATCCTCCGCCTTGAACTTTTCAAACGCTTCCTTCGTGACATATTCTGTCATCCCCGTCACCCCTTCTTTGCTAACCCCGTTAATCATCCCCTATAAACCACAAAAGGAGCGCCAGTTACCTGGCACTCCAATCAGTAAATCAACTATAACACAATCATTTTTTTCGTCACAACAAACATCACTTCTTAACCACAGCCAGCATCGCGTTCTTCAACATGATGCGCTTGCGCAATAAGAAACCACCGATTGATGATACCGCCACAATCAACGCGCCCAGCCACATGAACTCAGCCCGCACCACATTGGTTGGGACCGCTTCACTTGGAATCTGGTGCCCCCGGACTAGCAAACGGTGCGAGTTAATCCCCGTTGGCGTACAAGTCAGTAACGTGACGTAGTTCTTGGTTTGATCCAACTTGAAGTAGGTCTCCAGTTTTTCCGGCTTAATCACGTCGATTTTATCCACTTGATACGTTAACGTCTTACCACCTGCAATCTCAATGTAGAACTTGTCCTTCAGCTCTAGCTTTTTCAAATCGGTAAACAACTTCGCATTCGGCAAACCTGAGTGACTCGTGATAACTGAGTGTAGCCCTTCCTTCTTTGCCTGTGGAATTGAGGTACCTGGAATCAAACCGGCCCCGTTACTAATTGCCTTATCCTTGATGCTATTGAAAATCGGCAGACGTAACCCGCCCAACTTTGGAATCGAAATGACCCCAATTGGCTTACCAACCAACTTTTTGAGCGTGTTGTCATCCCCATTTTCATAACTATCTTTCTGGTTCAGCTCCGTCATCGCAGCAATAACGTCCGCATCATTGCCGGTGTCTTTCGCCTTTTCCTTGATTTTGGCATTTTCAGCATCAATCGCCTGCTGGACCGCATTCTTTTCCTTCCTTGGCATCACCGTTGTTTCGCGCTCATAGTTCTGCACAATCCCACTCTGATGCATTGCTTCATAAGCCTGTGCCACAATCGGATACGAAAAAATTGCCAAACCAGCAATGAACAACACAGCGGTCGTTAAACTGATTTTCTTTCGTGGTTTTTTCGCCATTTCTCTTCCCTCATTAATTAATCTTCAGCCCGACGCTTCTTCAACAAGTGCGCCAACCCAAGCAACCCCAAAATGGTCAAACCAATGCCCATCACACCAGCTGTGTATGGCAAGACACCACCACCCTTAGTTGGCGTATCATGAATCGTCGGCGTACCAGATCCCTTCACGAATGTCTTAGCTGTATCAGAATCAGTGTCTTGGTCAAACGCAGTCTTGTAATTCAAGTCGACCTTGTTGACCATCTCACCAGGTTGCGTACCTTGGTTCGCCACCACATCTAAGTTCCATGACAACTGCCATGTGCCATCCTTGGCTGCCCCGCTCGCTACCAATTCAGCCATCTTAGTGGCCAACTGCTTTCGCCCGTTTTCCGTCACTGACAACATAATCGTGCCGTCGGCAACTGATTGACTGGCATCCAATTTGCCATCCTTAACCGCATAACGACTACCAGATCCTGACAATTCAATGCCATCAGCTGTCATCGCATCACCCAATGCCGTCACAGTTGGGGCCGTTGCGGCGTTATACGTAATCCCGTTCACCCCATTTTGATTAGTGGTGTAGGTCGTGCCAGCACCGGTATTCATGCCATTCGCCGTCATTTGCAATAGGGACGTCGTCTTCAACGCACCGCTCGCATCTTGATACGTCAGGTTCAACGTCATCGTACGCCAATCATTTTGGTATGGTAACGTATCGACCAATTCATACTGAATATACGTATCAACGTTTTGGTTCAACTCACTATTGATGTGCCACTGGAAAGTTGTGCCCTTGGTGACACCTTGTTCCGTGTCACCGCCATCTTCAGCGCCGGCACCATACGTCTTGTCACCAATCGTTACTGACTTATCAACCTGCAATTCATCGTAATCAATGAAATCAGCTTTCCCTTGTCCTTGAATCAAACTCTTATCAGCCGGGTTCTTTTCCATCGACAATTCAACATCTTGAATTTGCGGTTCAACAATGTAACCGGTTGGTGCTGCCAACTCAACCACGGCATACGTATGCCCTGGCGTCATAAAGCGCTCACCAGCATTGTCACTTGAGAACGTGGCTTCACCAGACTTATCCGTCTTACGGATCGCATAGTTCCCCGTCTTCAATTCTGGTACATACTGCTCAACCAACTTTGCCACATCTTTCGGTTGCTTCTTAATGGCAGCCAACAATTCTGGTAAGACCTTCTTCAGTTGCTCTTCGTGGGTGTTCTCCGTTACCAAGACTTGCGCCCCAGCCAAAGCCTTGCCTGTTTCCTTATCTGTCTTCTTTACCTTCAACGTTGTGGGATCATATTGCTTGGCATACAAGTTCAAGGCGTCGGCCTGTGTGTTGTCATACCAGAAATCATCGCCACCTTGCTTGGCATCTGGCTTAATCATTGGAATGTCGATAAACATTGGCACTGATGCCGTCGACTTCATATTCGCTTCCAAGTCTTCCGCAATCACCCATTGTCCCTTAGCCAATGACATTTCCGTCAAGCCTTGGGCATCGGTATTCTTAAAGGCTTTCGGATGTGGCGTACGTGGGTCCAAATCCGTCAAGGCATAGACGGCCTTACGCACGTCCATCCCACCAGCAATTTCGATAGTCCAAGGTGAAATATTGCCATCCTTTTTAATCAAGTTCGTCGTAGCAGCACCTAACTTGTCGGCCCGGACTGGCTTCAGAATGTCCGTCCAGCGCCACTCCTTGCCATCAACCGTGGCATGGAAGGTGTCGTTAATGACTGGCTTCATATCTTCGCCTTCATACGTCACGGTCCCGGTTGGTAAGGCAAAGGCTTCATACGTCGCCCCGACCGTTGGCTCCCAGCTGGAATTGTCTTCAACGATTTTATTCAAATCTTGAATCCCGCCGTTCCCCCAATAGTCATGCTGGTCGCGTCGATCAACGGCGGTGGCATTCATATCTGTCACCGCGTGAATGCGCACTAACGTCTCTTTGGGTGGATTGGCTTCAGCTGACTTGGCAGAAACACCCGCCGTACCGAGCATCATTGGTGCAATTAAGGTACTAATCAAAAGCAATGATTGTGTTTTTTTCATCTTGTTTGGCTCCTTATTCATTTCCCCGACCACAACTCCCCGTGTGGTGCTCACACTGAAATTTTCGCAAAAAAAAACGGCGTTTCCGCCGTCATTTTTTGTCTATTCTGTTAACCATTAACGCTTTTTTACCGCATTCATAATGATGCCGAAAATATCGCCTGGTTGGACTTTGTTACCTGTCTCTAGTTCATTCACAATGGCCCAGCCAATCACTTCGGTTAAGCCAACCGCCGTCGTTGCCAAAATCGTTGCCCCAGCGACCGTCCCCAAACCAGGGACGAACTTAAAGGCGTTTCCGACAACACCACGACCAAACGAGGTTGCGGCGACTGCCCACACGGCACCACGAATGGCCCCCTGCATCATTTTTTGATCATACGCCTTAAATAACGACGTAATCATCCCCACCTGAATCGGTACTAACAAGGCCGCATCCGTAAAGGGAATTGGTGATAATGCCACACTACCCGCAGCGGCCGAAGCGCTGTGAATGATGCTCTTTGCTTTATCCTTTGGTGTCATCACGTCACCTCCTTGTCCCTATTATACAAGAAAGTCACCGTGCCATTTGGCTAATCGTTTCGTCGGTCAAATCGACGCTTGAGGTAAGCACTGGTCATCAGCACCCCACCAAGGGCAAAGACAACCAATGCGCCGATGCCACCACTAACTGGCCACATCCCCTTGGCGTAGTTCTTAATGTGCACATAATGCCCATCCAAGTTCTCAACCAAACCAGTAATCTGTGAGTCCGTGCCCAATGACACGCCCTTGGCATCCTTCAAATCTGGGAATTCAGCCGTTGGTTGGTAAACCGAATCTGGCCCGCTCGACAACGTGAACTTCACGTCAGCCATTTGCTTATACCCATCAGGCGCGATTGATTCACGGAACAAGTAACGCCCATCCGCCACCCCACAATATTGGAGATAACCATCACGACCTGACTTGTGCGTCGTGGCCAAGGCGTTATTCGTCACCCAGTAGATATCACCCATTTCCATACTTGAAGTCATGTCAGTCACGATTGGTTGCTTTGCTCCGTGAGCGGCATTGTCCAAGTGAATAAACCAAACGTAGACTTCGTACTTTGACTTCTCGCTATCTGGTTGGGCATCGTATTCTGCAACGCGCTTACGCAAATCAGCCGCTTGGCCGTCCAAGTATTCCTTAATCGCCGCAATTTTAGCAGCGTCCGTCGTGTAATCAGACTTACTAAACTCCGTCACGTACTCAGGACTATCCTTCAAATGCTCGAACATTTCCAAGTAGCTCGTGTCATTGATTGGATTACCATTATTATCTTCACTCAACAACTGCGAAATCACGTTTTCGATATTCTGTGGTGTTACCAAACGACCCATATCGAAACCAGCCCCGCGCAATGGGTTACCGTACTTGTCTGTCTTATGGAATTCCCAACCCACGGCCGTCGTGTATGACGAATCACGTACGGCCGACTTATTGGCAGCCGTGTCTTGGTTCGTGGCGCCGTTATCAAACAACATTTGGACCTTATTATCGATCTTGTTGTCGCCCGTGTTCGCTTGCGCCGCCGAGTTGGTTTGCGTATTCAACTTAAAGACAATTGACGTGTGACCAGTCGTATCATCTTGCAACGGTGCCCAGGCAGCCAACTTATCACGGAACAATTCCTTAGTTGTAATCTGCATTTCACCCGTATCCGCATCGATAATGGCACGGTTAGCCCCATATTCGCCGGCATCCGTCGTCACGTCACCATTAAATTGGTACGTCGCCGTGTATCCTTGCATGCGCAACAAGTGCGTAGCGATGTAGGCCGTTTGTTCTGCAATCGCCGTCTTGCTCTTACCTAGTTCACCAGTATAACCAAACATCGTGGCAGCCGTTTTACCATTGTCGCCACGGACTTCCGCAAACTTAAAGTTCACGTCGGCTTCCTTGCCATCCGGCGTCACAATTCGTTCTGAATCGTAATCGCCCTTAGGTTGTGACAGTCCGTCACTCGAACTCTTACTGTCGTTTCCGTTCGGGTCAACGGCTTGTAGCAATGCCGTCAATTGGCCGTCAATTTGGGCATACATTGTCCATGAGTTAACCGTTACTTCATATGGAATCGTATCGACAAACCCGTATGATGAAAACTTGTCGATTGATTTTGGTAGTTGCATATCCAACGTGTAGTTGTACGACTTACCACGCGACACCCCATACAAGTTGTCATTTTCTAAGAACGTTACCGCACTCTTCACAGCCGCGCCGTCATCAGAAACCACGTTACCACCATAGACTGGGTGGCCCTTGGCGTCATCCCACTTGGCAGTTAGCTCATCCACGCTAACGTTTTGCAACGTATTGATCATCTTATCAATCGTTGGCTCTTCCGTGCTTGGCATGAAGTCCTTGGGATACAAGTTCACGTTGTAATCACCACTGCCATCGAACCACGTGCCTTGCGCCGTGTCGGCAGCCGCATTCTTCATTGGCAAGTTCAAAATCATGGGTTGCGCTAACGTTGAAACGGCATCTGGTGCACCAGTTTCAAACACAATCCACTGGCCATTAGCCAAATCATCAAATGTGGCATCACCATCATTATTGGTCGTCACTGTTTGACGATCACTGGATGTCTTAGCCAAGTATTGTTGCAAGTCGGCCACTTGTTGTTCCGTGACCCCACTCTTTAATTCAACAATGTTGTCACTCACGTCAGTCGATGGATTCGTCGCTTCCTTATAGGCGGCTGTTTCACCAGAACGCACCGTCAGCAAATCCGACCACGCCAAGTCCAATTCAGGCACCCGATCAGTTGAAATCGTCACGGTCCCATCAGTCGCCAACTTAATCACGCCATTAGCTAACTTGTAGGCGGTAAACGAATAACCCTTACCTGCCTTCGACCACTCTGAATTTTCAGCGGTAAACGGGTTATTCAATCCCGTCGTTCCGTTTCCCCAATAATAATCATTACCCGATAAAACTGTGTTTGTTGTGATGTATTTATGCAACGTGACATCCGTTTCAGCCACATCGATGCTATGCTCAGCTGCGTGTGCTGTGCCACTACCCATTACCAATGGCATTGCGATTGTACAAATCAACGCCATATTGCGCCATTTCGCCATAGTTTGCGTCCCCCTATAGTTTTATTCACTATAAAGTGTCGCAAAAAAAAGTTCCCAAACTGTCGCGGGGACGTTTAGGAACTTCTAGTATTTTATGTCTTAATTGTGCCAGCTTTGAATTTTCTCTAGCATGGCTTGATCAAGGGCTTGGTTGGCCTTGTTTGTCACGTCCGTTACAATTTGGGCTTGTAACTTAGTTTGGGCGTCCTTGTTCTTGATGAAGTTTTTGTCAGCCTTGGCCTTATCCGCAAATTGTTGCTTAACTTCGGCTGCGACTTCCTTGGCAATGCCCGCCTTTGAGTCCTTGACCATGTTTTGCAAAGTCTTGGCTTGGCTCGTCGTCACAAAGTACCAATCCTTCGGCACTGACAACGTATACGTTGCGGCCCCCTTTTCAAAGGTTTCTTGGCCCAACAACATGAAGCGACGCCAACCAGATGTCGCCTGGTACGTCATCACTTCTGTCTTCAACGTCGCTTGTTTGTCCGCCGTCTTGACGATTGTCTTCGCATTTTGGGTGACCGTTTGGTAGCTCTTCTTACCCAACGTGTAGGTATAACGAAGCTCACCATCACTCGCCTTTTGCGTCGTAATCAACTTAATACCGTTAATTGTCAACGCTGGGGCAATCTTTTGCGTCTTTTCAACTGGCACCTTGGCCATCAAAAAGTGACGTTCTTGAGCGCGTTGTAAACCAAGCCCCATCAAAACAGTCAAAATTAGCCCCACTACCAAAGCTGGCCAGCGCACTTCATGGCGTGTGACCCCTTTAATGGCAGCGTAAGCTAATAACACAATTCCCAAAACAAATAAGACAATCATACGGTTTCTCCTTCAAATTAACACGTTAATTCCAGTATAACAAACCGTACCTATCTTTTGTTAGTTAGGGTGACGAATAGGCGTTGATAATACGGCCAATCGGACCAAATTAAGCCCATCATCAGTAAACTTAAGCAGACGCCTTGCATCCAGCCGACTGGCAGCAGGCACATCAGGCCAATTTGTAGTCCAATCACCAGGTGATATTTCAACATCGCCGACCAAGTCACGCGAATGCCGACAAAGCGCCGGGTTTCATACAAGCGAATCCCTAGTACCGCTGCGAAACCAACGCAACTAGCCAAACTTGCGCCGATAATCCCCAAAAACGGCACGCTGACGACGCTCAGTCCAATACTGATTACGGCACCGTAGACGGTTGTTAAGAACAACCCGCGCGTCCGTTTGGCGGCTAAGTAAGTTGCCCCGACCATTGCGGACATATTGGTGTAGACGACCGTTAATAATAAGCCCGGCACTGCCTGCCACGCTTGCCAATATGCTGGCGCAATCCAGGTCGCAAAGACGAATCGCGTGACGCATAATAGCGCCATGACCATCAACAACTGTAAGCGGGCAACGATATCAAACGTCTTGGTGTAATAAGCACCGGCATCCTGATCGTCATACGACTTCACTGCCGCCATTTGCCAAGATTGCAAAAAGGCCCCGTACACCAAATTGATCAACGATGGTAGCTTATTGGCCACCGCGTATAATCCATTGGCCGCAACGCCTGCAAAGGTCAGCAAGACGACACGGTTCGCACTCGCAATGCCCCACCATGACAACGCATTTGGCACCAGCGGTAAACTGTAGATCAATAATTGTTGCATACGGGCCGGTTGCACAACGGTAGCGTGCCAGTATTGCCAAACCCGCGCCCCCATTGCAACAACCAGCAAACTTACCGCTGCTGAGATGGCGCTCGCCAACAAATACCCGGTTAAGCCGAGTTCTAATTGCAGTAGGAACACCAAATTCAAGGTCATAAACACAACACTGCTAACAATACCTGCGACCGTAAATAGTTTCACGTACCCTAAGCCACGAACTAAGCTACTGCAAATCGCACCCAGGCTCCCCAGCACAACCACAAACCAGAAGTAGCCAATGTGCGCCACCCCCAGTGCTGCCAGGCCAACGCAAATGCTTGAGAAAATCAGCATACTACTTGCCCAAACAACTAACGCATTTGAAAATGCAGTGCCGGCATCATTTGCGTCATCTAGGGCCCAGCGAAAGACCGCATCGTAGACACTCAACGTTACCAATGGCGCTAATAGGCCGGTAAACGTGCCAATTACATCAACTGTTCCGTAGTCAGCGGTTGATAACACCGTCGTATACAACGGCACCATCAACAAGCTCAGAAGTTTCGTCGATAATGATCCAATCGCAAAGACCCCGGTGTTACGAATTAACTCGCGCGCACGTTCAGCCATTACTACTCTCCCTTGCGAAAGTTCGCCAAGTAGAAATTAAGTGGCCGGAACTGACGTGAGAAATCGACCGGCGCGACTGGCGCCCGCATAACGTCTACAATCGCTACTTCCAACGGCCCATCCGTGGGTGCCCAGACTTTAATCCATGGCACGGACTGCAACCACGTTTCAAATGTCGAGATAATTTTGCCATTATTGTTCAATAACGCGACGGTTGGCGTTTGGGTGATTAGACCAAAAATCATACCGTGTAGCCGGTCTGTCACGACCAATTCGTGCTTCGCCATCTGACGCCAGAAGCGAATCAAGACGTCATCGCGTTGCTCCAATGGCACACCGGTTGGCAACACGGTATCCGTCACCGTCACCCGGTCAAACAAATCACCGAGTTGATCAATCACACCATCGCGGACATTGTCGTTATATAACTTTTCCACGTCGTGACGGAACAGAACCATCACCCCTTCACGTTGAATCGGCAACTCTTTCAACCGGCCGCTCAACGTAAATACCATATCTGGCACAAGCATCGACGGACACGTGAAGGCTTGTTGCATCGCGCTGTGGGCTTGTTCCTCACGGGCCACTAGCACCAAGCGGTCTGCGTCGTCATAGCACTTCTTCGATAACGTGTGTTCTTGCTTATCAATAAAGAATACCGATTGTGGCAATTGGATAATCGGCCATTTTTTCAAGCGCTTCACTACTGCACGGCGCACACTTTCAGCACCCGGCCACAAATCACCTAGATTGCCACCACCATGCATCACGATTAGGTGATTTGGTTGCATAATCCGCTTCAAAAGTGGAATGCACGGTAACACAGCGTCATTCGCAATCCGCACGACTTGATGTTGCGGCAACTGTTCTTGTAGATAAATTTCAGTGGCTTTGGCGATCGCCTGGTCCCCTAAGTTACCATGTTCCGGTAACCCGAGATAAAACACCGTTGGCTTAGCCGTGTTTAATTGTTCCAGTTGCACGCGCAACGTTGGGCGAATTGCCCAGCGCCATAGCGTGTGACTTTTCAACCAGTCTTTTAGTTTTTCGATCATCAGTCTCTCCCTACCTAAAATGCACTTACTTTAGTGTGCCAAGTAAGCGCACCTAAACTGTGGACGAATTATGAACAAAAAGCGAGCAGTCCTGTTTCCAGAACTGCTCGCTAAGCATAAGATTATCAAATTTTTAGATATGTTTATACCAGTTCCACGACCGGTATGGTTAATGTATTAATCTTATTAGTGACGACGGTGGTTGAAGATTGCTGATCCCATGACCGTCAAACCAGCGGCCAAAGCACCCAAGATACCAACACCACCCGTAATTGGGAAGATTGACTTTGATCGCTTTTGGTTTTCAACTTCCAAGTACTCGCCTGACATTGTATCATCATCGTTCGTACCCGTAATCTTGTTGTCAGAAGCATCACCATTCATCAATGGGAACTCCAACAACTTTGTTTCATCTTGCAAGTACCATGAGTTTTCATCACCAGCCAACGTGAACTTTTGGTCAGCCAT
This sequence comes from Weissella sp. DD23, assembly GCF_001579105.1. Classification (NCBI taxonomy): domain Bacteria; kingdom Bacillati; phylum Bacillota; class Bacilli; order Lactobacillales; family Lactobacillaceae; genus Weissella; species Weissella sp. DD23. The sequence continues at coordinate 12,648 of NZ_KQ970393.1, forward strand.
CTTGTTGTAACCATCTGGCACGATTGACTCAGTCAAAACGTAGCGACTATCGGCCAAACCACAGTATTGGAGGTAACCATCATCACCTGACATGTGAGTCGTTGCCAATGCTTGATCAGTCGTCCAGTAAATATCACCCATTTGCATGTTTGATGGCATGACATCAAAGATTGGTTGTAACTCACCGTGTTGATTGCCCGTAGTTGGTGCTTCCAAGTGGACGAACCATACGTATGGTGTTTGACCATTCTTAACGGCTGTGCGCAACTCTTCAGCTTGACCGTTGAAGTATGCCGTCGCAGCCGCAACCTTATCTGCAGGCGTGCCATCTTGAGCAAGCTTCAACTTATCCGCGGCCTTAATCAATGACGCCTCATTCATCACGTTACCATTGTTGTTCGTCGTCAACAATTGTGAAATCACGTTTTCAACGTTGTTCTCATTGACACGACGACCAAGGTCGAAGCCGGCCCCAGCCAACGGCTTACCGTTTTCATCAACCTTTTGGATATCCCAACCAGCAGCGTGTGTCTTGGCCTCATCAGTCAATGGTGTTGGATCAGGCATACGCGTTGGGTTCGGATAAGGGTTGTAGTTCAACGTCACCTTGTTGTTGATTGACTTATCCGTACCGTCCAAGTCAGTATCAGCTTGCGCAGCTGAGTTTGTTTGGGCATTAATCTTGAAGACAACTGACGTGTGACCAGTTGTGTCATCCTTGATCAATTCACCCAAGCCCTTCAACAAGTCCGTCTTGAAGTCCAGGTTCATCGTACCATTCTCACCTGAGCCTTCCTTAACAGAACGGTAGTCGGTATCAAACTCATAGCTACTTGATTGACCATACATGTGCAACAAGTTGGCAGCCACGAATTCTGTTTGGGCTTCTAGCGCAGCCTTATCCTTACCAAAGGCGCCCGTGTAACCAAGTGACTTAGCGAAGTCTTCGGCACCGTCAGCAAACTTGTAACTCACACCTTCACCGTTATCTGAGTCGTACGCAACAGATTCGTTTGAGATACCGTCATCAGTACTGTGCTCGTTCGCGTTACCTTGCGTATCAACGGCTTGCAACAATGGTGTCACAACGCCATCAATTTGCACGTACATCGTCCATGAGTTGGCGTTCACTTGGTATGGCACTGAGTCCACCAAGTTGAACTTGCTGTATGAACCAATGTTCTTGTTCAATTCGGCATCGACCGTGTATGAGAATGCCTTACCACGTGAAACACCCCAAAGCGTGTCATCGTCGTAATATGGATTATTCGTCGCCTTGTCGATGTAATTTGGGTTACCATCAGCATCGTAACCATCAACAGCCAAGTTATCAACCGTCACAGGGTTTTGCACGTTGATGTCCTTATCCAAGGCAATGCTGTCATCGTTGCGGACCGTGTACGTTCCACCTTGTGCTTGCACAGTCGTATCGTCACCGCCAACCGTTGGATCAACCGTAGTATCATTTACACTGTTAAGAGAAATTTGCTGCACCGTTGGGTTAACCATGTAACCTGTTGGCGTTGAAATTTCTAATGCATAATACGTCTTACCAGGTGTCAAGTTTTTGAACTTCACCGTTCCATTCTTACCCGTTGTACCGTAGAACAAGGTCTCATCCTTCGTTCCCAACGTACCCAAATAATTCTTGATGTCCGTCACTGACTTTGATAGCAAACCGGCATCGATTTGCTCTTGCAAGGCTGCCAATTGGTCTTCCGTCAATTCCAACATCGCGAATTGTACGCCAGTAAGTGTCTTACCGGTGTCATCATCTAGCTTTTCAATTGTCAAATCACCGTGAGCAGCATAGTTCTTGGCATAGATGTGCATGGCGTTCGCATCAGAGTTATCGAACCATGTCTTATCACCCTTGTTTGTACCATTACCCTTTGAATCAACCTCGGCATTTGGTTGCAAGTATGGCGTTGCCAAGAAAATTGGTGCGGCGTGTTGCGTCACCATCTCAGCCAAACCTGGTGTTGAATCTTGCAAATCTTCCATGAACAACCAGTTACCGTTTGTGATGTTGTTGAATGACAAGACACCATTCTCATCAGTTACGGCCTCGGACTTACCGCCAAAGACAGGATCTGTTTCATCCGTGTCCGTGTAGTTAGCGACCAACGCTTGACGGATTTGGGCTTCTGTCAAATCCTTAGCAGCCCCAAGTTGTTGGAACTCCACTTCAAAGTCAGAGGCACTGTGGTTAACTTCGTGCTTCATTCCATACTTGTCAGTACCAGTCTTTGAGTTGAAGTTGTGCTTTGGCGTCTCGTGTGATGGATTAGATTCATCCGTGTGTTGCACACCCAATTGGGCCTTCAAAATGTCTTGCCAGTAAATATCTTTACCGTCGGATGTCGTGAATGCAATGCCACCCTTGGCATCCTTAGCAATGATTTGTGGCTCACCCTCATCGTCGATCGTCATCACATTATCTGGTAATTGAATACCGATGAAGTGAACGCCTGGTAGGTCAGACCACAAGTCATCCCATCGAACCTTCCCCTGATTAGCAAAATCATCAGTTGGCTCATAGTCTACTGTTAGTTTCCAAGTTTTAGGATCATAATTTTCCCAGTCAAATGGATTATTTGATGATACATTTTGTCCAAGTGACGTCGTTGTATCTTTATTTGCCTCAGTTCCATCTCCCCAGAAGTAATGTTGCCCATCCTCATCTGACCCGTGATTCCAAGCAAAATACTTTTCATCATCAGCAAGATTCATGATTGTATCATCATAACGAATTTGCTTGTGAATCTTGATTGTCGTCTCATCAGGACGAGCTTGTGACGCCATTGCGACGCCCTCTCCGCCAGCTGTAACTGCTAACGGCAACACAAGGGTTGTAATCAACGCTGCACTTTTCCATTTTGCCATACAAAATTTCCTCCATAATGTCTCGTACCACCTACTCCTTAGGGGGTACAGTTGTTACGAAGTATATTGTTACTAAATATTTTGAATTACTTGAACCCAAAGCACGGACACTTCATCACCATTCTATGAATTTCATTCTATTGTTTATTTATAAAAAAAGTCTAGACATACAATGCCTAGACTAAGTGAACATACTTAAATCATTGAATATTATCGTAGGATTTCACCTTTAGGGAATTAAAGATATCATCTAACCAACGATGTACTAAGCTGGCCACCGTAACTACTTGTGTTCCCGGAAGTGACAAACCGATGCATATAATCGACAAACAAATCAACGTTGTGTTCACATCTGGTAAAAGAAATTGATTTTCAAATAAATTGAATACTACATAAAAGGTACCAACGTATATTTGAAACCTATTTTTCAATCTAAAATGGCGTAGCATTAGCCCGAAAAATGCAACGCAACATCCAAGCAACCCAACCATACCACTAGTTACCAAATAATAAAGCAACGTACTGTCCAAACTCAAGTTTTCCATTTCTTTTACAAAGCCTGGACTTGCAATGCCTATACCAACGAGCCAATTAAAATCTATTTTCTTCAAAACTTCTCGCGCGTACGAGATTCTGTAACTCGAAAATTCATTGACAGTCGTATACAAACTACCAAGTTCGTGTCCAAAAACAAACCTGATGTATAAATACAATGCACCAATACCAACGCTAAGAAGGATACAGCTTAAAATGATACGCATCATCTTATTTTTTATGTTACAGATTACCCAAACTATAATCACGGTAAGTAGGCAAACAATCGGTGTACGACTACCCGAATTGATTAAAATCACAATTGCAAAAACAATTGAAATCAGCGAAAATAATTTATTTTTTGCCACCTTAAATTGATAACACGACACTAGAAATAGCACACTTGCAAACATTCCCAATTGATTTTCGTTATCAAATCCTAATAACGCTCTAGTGTATCCTTGATCATCATATCTTTTATTTTCCCAGATTGCTTGAATCATGCTCCCGAAATTAAATGATAAATCTTTCTCTTTAACACTTAAAAATAATAGAACACTGCATATTATGACTTGCCAAATGAACGTATAAGTTTTTAAATCACCCTCATATAACTGAGATAAGCACAAAACAAACAACATGCAAATCGTGATATAGATAACCCTCACAACAACTTTCTGACCTTCTAGTGCGTAGAAATGAAACCCTGAAAAAACTAGTGGCAAAATAGTCAACGTTAACCAATATGGTATTAATAGTTTAAGTTTTATAACATCAAGCTTTACCGTAAATATGATTGCCACTGCAAAAGCTTCGACCATATATAGCTGTTGGATTTTACCTGTGTCCAAATTCGTCGCTGCTAAGACCAACGTAAATGCAACTATTATCAGAATCCAATATCGAATATGATTAAAACATTTATTACTAATCATCAATCAATACACTCTTAAAATACAGCAGAGACAACGACAGCCCAAACCCACCTAGCGCACCAACCACGCTCGATACTTTAACGCTTGATGTATTAGCAGTCACATTTGTCTCAGCGCTAGACACAATCTTAATATTGTCGTCTCCTGTCAATTGTCGTACTCGTTCTTGTAAGGACGTTACTAAACTCATTAATAACTCTTGAGAATCTTTCTTTGAAATCGACTGCAATGTTAGAGTGAACACTGGCGACGTTTTTTCAAACTCTATCTCCAAACCATTCTTTAAGCTTGAATCTGTCCAGTTTAAATCAGCTTTATGTGAGTATCGCTTAATCGCGTCCTTTAAGACTGCCGTCTGTTTTACAATATCTCGATACGCGCCGCCTTGCAAAACATTGGCTTCCAAGTTACCTAATTGTCCAACTAACTTAGATTCTTCTTCATCCTCATTAGGGGTATCAGCAACCATCAACGCGGTCGTACTCGTATATGTCGTTATACCATTCTTCTTTTCATATACGGCACCAGCAATTGCACCAATAACCATTAAGATTACCGTAAACACAATCTTTTTATTTAAGAATAACTTCTTCATTTCTCACTCCTTACCTTATCTTTTAAGTACAGCATCCCTGCCATTGGCGTCGCCATGACGTTTATAAAACGTGGAGGGCGCGGTAAATCAACATCTCCTAAATCTTCAGCATGATGAAACTTTACGTATTGAAATAAGATTGCTTTTTTCAGCTTAAATTTCAACGGCGTATCCTCTCCAAACGACAAAGAAGCCTCAAACATCGTCCCTTTCGGATTTTTAACCTGCATTTTTCGAATATTATTTGTCAAACCTTCAGGTAAATATTCTCCATACGACAAGACTTCCGGTACCGTAATCAAGTCAAATCGCTTTGAAAACTCATAATGCAACGGTCCTTCTGAAATAAAACGTTCCCCCTTAAAAACCGGTAAACGATATCTCTTAATTGCGGACGCTCGATAAGCTTCTCCAAAATCCCCCAAAAAGCCGTGTGATCTTTGATAATATCTCGTGGTTCGCTCAAAACGTGGCAATGGTGTTGTTGCTTTCTTTTTCAAATCTCCATATTCAAATAGCATTAACCCAATGTTTTCATCCTGCCAATGCCTATCCCAATGTTGTTTCACGCTGGCTATCGCGTTAATCACCAATCTATCATCACTATCTTCAATAATGACAATATCCTCTCGAACGGCATCAAGCCCAACGTTTAATGCCGTATGTTTTCCACCATTCTCTTTATATATATACGTGATATTAAAGTTGCTTTGTAATCTAAATTTTTCTACGACTTGTTTAGTATCATCATTGCTGCCGTCATCTACAATTAACCACCTAAACACCTTATCAGTCTGTTGACATAAAGATTCAAATAATAGTTTTAATTGTCCAGCACGATTATACGCTGCCGTTAACACAACAACCGTTCTTTCTGACATAAACTCTCTCCATTCATTCGTATGTATATATTTTGATACATATTTTCGCTCAAAATATGATGTTTTATTGAGCACTTCCGTTTTTTAGAAATTAATTCATCTTTCATAAACGACAATTCTAGATTAAATATGAACAAATCCGAAGTTTCAATTCATTTGTATGTTCACTAAATAAAAGGGCCGTTATTTGAACTGATAATTACTAATTCCAGTTCGCCTAATGGCCCCTAATCTTTAATTATTTTCACAAACTATATATTTATTAACCAAATCGTGTAGCAAAGTATACTAAACGCCAACCTCAGAACTAACAACATCAAAAATTCGCTCAACATACGCGTCTACTAATTCTTTAGTTTGCGCTTCCGCCATCACTCGCAATAAGTTTTGCGTACCTGAAGGGCGTACCAAGACACGTCCTTCGTCACCCATCTCCGCTTCAATTTCAGTAATTACTCTCTTGATAGCTTCGTTTTCTAAGGCCTTCTTCTTATCTTTTACTTTAACGTTAACCAGTTTTTGTGGGAAAACAGTCATTTCGCTGGCTAAATCTGACAATTTTTTATTAGTTGCCTTCATAACATACAACAATTGCAAAGCCGTCAACATGCCATCACCCGTCGTTGACCAATCAAGAAACACCACGTGACCAGACTGTTCACCGCCTAAGTTGCATCCCGACCTTAGCATTTCTTCAACGACGTAACGATCACCGACAGTCGTTTTAACTGACGCAATGCCATTTTTTACCATCGCTTTGTGCATCCCAATATTTGACATCACTGTCGTTACAATTGTGTTTTGTTTTAAACGACCATGTTCTGCTAAATACTTTCCCACGATGAACATAATTCTGTCACCGTCGACAATTTCACCTTTTTCGTCAACCGCAATTAGCCGATCGCCATCGCCATCAAAAGCCAGCCCGACTTGAGCACCATTTTCAATGGTAAACTCGGAAATCGCTTCTGGGTTCGTTGAACCAACACCTGCATTAATATTTATTCCATTTGGTGTTGTTGCCATAATACTAAAATCAGCACCCATATTTAAAAATAGTTTTGAAGCCAGATCTGATGTTGCACCATTGGCTGAATCAACCGTAATATTCATACCTGATAAATCGTTGGGAATAGTCGTTCGTAAATACTCTAGATAACGTGTTGCACCCTCCGAAAAATCAGAAACCATCCCCAAACCTTCAGCTGCAGGACGCGGTAGCATATCCTCCGGCGCATCTAACAACGCTTCGATTTCGGCTTCTAATTCATCTGAAAGTTTAAATCCATCAGCTCCAAAAAATTTTATTCCGTTATCATCGGCTGGATTGTGTGATGCTGTAATTTGTGCACCTGCATCAGCTTGCTGATCGCGTACCAAGTAAGCAACACCCGGCGTTGAAATCACGTTCAACCGCAAAATTTCAATTCCAACCGACAATAGTCCCGCAATCAGTGCGTGTTCCAGCATTTGCCCCGACATACGTGTATCACGTCCAACTAACACTCGTGGGCGGCGACCTTCCGCGTGGCGCGTCAAAACCGCTCCGCCCATTCTTCCAAGACGAAATGCTAATTCAGGCGTTAGTTCCTTATTGGCAATACCGCGAACGCCATCCGTTCCAAAATAATGTAATTCAACCATCTTTATATTTCTTTCTCTTAATTATGCTGCTCTTATGCTAGATTTACGGACAGATTTTTCTCTGCCCTGTAAACTAATAGCAGAGGAGCATTTTTTATATGATTCGATATTCACCAGAAT
>NZ_KQ970393.1:20942-22145 GCF_001579105.1 Weissella sp. DD23
TGCATTCAAGCACACGAAATGCAGTCTACTGTAATTGCCGCTTTAAAACGAACTCATACGCTCGTTCAAACGATTTACCATTTAAAATCATCGATGCTATAGTAACCATCACAGCTTTCATTTTTAACTTTGAACTCACTTTGGCAAAAGGTAGCCTCTTCAAAATTTCAAATCTGAATAATTTTTTATGCACACTACTGGCATACTTAGTAGCCCATATCAAGTGGCCGATGTTTTCCACAAATCGCATATCCGATATTTTCTCTTTATGACCCTTCTGCACCAAAATTGATGTTTCAATATTATGTAGTAGATTGTTAACGTTAACCATATCTTCCAAAGACATACTGTGTACTGCACTATCTTCATGCATGATGTAGTCATAATGTGTCTCATCGTGAATGCGTGCTTTCAAATGGGTCGTTTCGCTAATTAGTTGAAACAGCGCACTCAAATCTTCATTTACTCTATATTTTTCAGGGAACGATACATTTTGCCACAATTCTAGTTTACTAATGTAAGCAACCGGATACCCTTTAATTGTTCCGTCACAAAGATAGCTCAATAATTCTTCTTGTCCAACTACCGTGTCTTTCACTGCACTCCCATAATTAAGTTGAAACTTATCTGGTAATGGTGCATTTTTCATTTCATCTACTAATGTAATCTTGAAAAAGTCAATATCGGTATCTTTACTTTCTATCGCTTCCACGTATGAAGAAATCAATTTTTCATCAAAATAATCGTCCCCATCTAAAAAAATAATATATTTCCCCTTAGCCTGTATTAGGCCGTAGTTCCTCGCTCCGGATACACCGCCATTAGCAATACTATAAATTTCAAATCTCTTGTCCGCCTTCACCAAAGGGTGTTCCCGCAACAACATCTCTGTTCCATCTATGGAACCATCGTCTATTAATATAAACTGTGCAGAATGATAATTCTGTTTATTCAAATTAACAGCCAATTCATCAACATACTTGGCGGAATTATACAGAGGAACAATAACAGAAACTTTAACCATAATTACACCCCTGACCTCCTAAGTTTTAAAGTCTGATAAACTGAATAAGATCGACTCAAAAAACAAATTTTGTTCTTAATCAGCCACGATAATATCCTATACCTGAATGTATCTTGTTCAAGATTTAATTGTTGTATCTGATTTAACACTCGTCGCCGTCTGATTTCGGTTTGCCGCTT
>NZ_KQ970393.1:22387-31260 GCF_001579105.1 Weissella sp. DD23
ATGATGTCTGATCAAATGACGTCATGAATCGGGTTAATAAATATCTGTTTTTAACTTCTTGACTAAATTTTGTGTTCGAATTTTTAATCAGCATTATCGAATCAAAAAAATCATCATAATTTTGAATCGATTGCGTTTTAGAAATTGAACCTCGTCTACTTCGATAATGAATTACTGGTAAATCAATTAACCCACACTCACGAGCATTATCGAATAGCAAAAACGTTGTAGCGCAATCCTCATAGTTTTTACCAACCGGAAATAAAATTTCATGATTTATATATATTTCCCTTTTAACAATGTGACTCCACGAATAATTTTCAACAGAACTTTTTGGATTACAAAGTAACTCAAATAAGTCGTCTCCCGTCAGTTTTTTCCAGTCAGTTGTCTCGATACTTTTAACTTCTGACTTTCTATATGTTGTACTAAATGTATCAAACGAAAACTGTACAATATCTAGATCATACTGTTGCAATAAGGAAATCATGTCCCCAATTATATTAGTATTTATTAAATCATCGGGGTCCAAAAACCAAACGTATTTACCTTGTGCTACTTCTAAACCTGCATTTCTAGCTGCACTAAGCCCTGCATTATCGGTATGCAAAACCACCGCTTTTTCAGAACCCAATTTTTCTTGATATCCATCTAAAATTAATCCTGAATTATCACTAGAACCGTCATCCACAAAGTAAAACCTAAACTGCCTGCTTTTGATATTACTCATATTCTCCAGAAATGCCGGTAAATATTCTTGAACGTTATACACTGGTACAACTACTGATATTAATTCCATCTTTCTCACTCCATATCTAATCGTTCATCACACACTCGTCTTTCTTAAAAAAGTCGAATAGATATTACTACGTAAAGAATTTGGCATCATTATGACCGTCGAATGTATAAACGCCATGCTTATAAAGTGCCAAAAATTGATGCGTTTATTCTTTAAGGCATCTACCCTAAACTTCAAGTAACACAGCAAATATTTGAACCCGCCCCGCCGTTTAAACATTTTTGATGAAATTCTAGCTTTCACTAATGGCTCGCTTATATTTCTACATTGCCAGTCAGTATGTAGAATTCGAAGCCATAAATCGTAATCTTCAAAAAGTAGCATATCTCGATATCCACCCGTCTCTTCAAGGACCTCCGTTCGGATCATAACGGTCATATGATTCATTGGTGACTTATACTTTGCATATTTAAAAATTTCACGATGTTCTATTGGCACCACGCGAAAATCTAGCCTTGCATCATCTTCGAACTCTTGAATATACGATCCCACCATGCCAATTGAACTATCGCTTTCAAGAACTTCTAATTGCTTTTCAAATCGTTCTGCTTCATTTAAATCATCAGAATCTACTCGCGCTACATATGGATATTTTATATATTTTTGTCCCTCAGATAGTGCACTACCTAATCCACAATTTCTAGCAATACTGATTGTCTCAATGACTCCTGGATACTTCTTTTGAAAAGTGTTAATAACATTTTTTAGAATCTTGTTAATTGGCCCATCTTCAACGATAATGCATTGCTTAGGTAAGATTGTATTATCAAAAACCGTTTTTAATGCTTCTCGTAATTCCTCCGGATCATTTTTGTCATATATTGCCATCAAAACACTAAATTCCTTGAAATTTTCGTTCAAATCTCCATCCCCCTCTTTTTAATTTAAATATCAATAAAATCTACAGGCTGACTTTTCCTTATTTTTTTTAAATTAACTCGTATGTTTCTGATAGACCTATACAGCCACAGTTGATTAAATTTCATCACTACGGCTACTAATAAAAGCCGTTTTGGTAAGGAACGAAGCTGTTTAATCGTATAAGTATTCAAGCTTTGAGATATTTTATAATAGTCTTCATTTCTTTGTTGTCTTATACAATCAAGTGCATCATTTATTGTGCTTCTAAGTTGCAATTCCCGTCGATAAACGACTGGCAACGTATTTAATTCCGCAATATTCAACACTTCAGTAACATAATTTTGATGATTGTTTAGGATACTATATGGAAATTTCTTAGTTACACTATTTTCGTGTTGACGGTATCGATATATTGAAACTGGTACTCTTGCCAGACTAGAAGCATATGTTACAAACCGCATAACAAATAACGCATCTTCTCCTTTGTATATATCAGTGTTAAACCTAATATTTTTTTTGTTTATAATTTTCATGTTATATAGCTTAGCAATTGGGCCTGAATCACCTAACTTCACACTATTTTTCTGTCCTTTAAATCCAGATAGTCCTAGAATGATGTCTTTTTTTTGCTCCTCACTTAATTGGGCGACTATATTTTCACGTCCATGCAAGGCAGACAAATCAATCAAGTCAATTTTTTTCTCAATCATTTCGAAAACTTCATCGGGGAGTTTAGATAAATTAATTAGGTCATCAGCATCCATGAACATCACATACTCAGTTTCCGTATTAACTAAGCCTATATTTCTAGCGTTAGAAACACCCCCATGATTTCCTTCCAAAACCTTCAAACGCATGCATTTTTCGTATTGTTTCGCACGCTCTACCGTGTCATCCGTTGATCCGTCATCAACGATTAACACTTTCATTTCCGGATAATCTAAAAAGCACTCAATGCACTCCTTTATATATTTAGCAGCGTTGTATGCCGGAATAATGACAGTCAAATTTTGAAACATATTTTCTTATCCCTCACATTCATTGAATTTTTCAAAAAAAAGGCGGTCCATACTTTTTTTTGCCAATTCAAAGTCCTTTTTTCTCATCGGCTGGTCACTCAGCAAAACAATTTTTTTATTCTTAGAAAACGCCTTTCGAATTTCAGGTTGTTCTTCTCCGGGTTTTACTACTGCTGTGCAGCCTAATTTACAGATGTTACTTGGCATAAACTCCCCTGTAGCTAATCGATAATATCTCACTAACCAATGACTAATATCTAGCGGCGTTCTAAAGCGACGCATTCCTTGTTCGTTTCGTAAATGTGGAAATTCCTTGTGAACGGTCTTAAATAACGTCTTCGTATATGGCATAGGCAAATGTGGATCTACCCACCCAAGCCACGCTGAATCAGCCATTCCTGTAATTCTAGCTAGACTAGGCTTTGCACAACTAGTCCCCCAATACTTATAGCCATGATTTTTTAGTGCCGCTGTTTTATCAAAAGTGTCATTTATTAACTTCAAATCGTTTAACACAATGTGTGAAAAATCATCAAACGGTCGAAATATTTCAAATGCACCACAATCCTTCGGCACACCTTTTTCCGAGAAAAAATCCGTGTACTCTGTTGGGCTAATCAAAATAGTATCATCATTAAATAGAACAAAATGTTCTGATAAATCATGTATTAAATCAATATTCATTTCAATCGTATTCGAATTAAACGTTGGTAAATACTCCGTTGGAATGTAATCCTTGTGATCAATGAATATCACCCGATTATCATCAATTTCAAATTTAGGTTTTTGATTATCTGTTATGACGTACACTTTGTGAGCCCATGTTGCAAACTTTTTAATGCCTTGAAAAAAGTATTCAAACGTTCCCATATCACGGTAACGCTCATCCCCATTAACTCGACTATCAACTGATGTTTCATCTTCGTAAACATTTTTTTTATGCAACCATTCTGGGTCTTGTCCATCAACCCAAGGTACAACAATATCTATATTAAAATTAGGCTTCATATTCATTTCCCTCTCGAACCATTCAGTCACATTCAATGATAATTTAGAAATACTGCTAATCTTCATAACAACGTTGATTAATCTGTGAATAAAAAAGGCATTTTGAACGCGTTGTTCAAAATGCCTTTTTCCACTATATATACTTCATAAGACTTCAAACGCCTCAACTGCATAACTTCCAGAGTTCAACTCTTTTTCCCGTTTATACTTTTCAAAAAATACAGCCGCCGGATACAATCGCATTAATAAGCAGACATAAATCACCCGATGCTTATTACGTATATTTCGCCAATTAACCATGTATCTACTTACAACAATCTTTCGGTAATGACTCATGATTTCCCTTAAACTATCTGCCGGATTTTGGTTGCTTAATGTCAAACAATATATCTCTCTCAACATCCAATTCAATTGCAGTGAATTATGCTGTTCTGAAGAAAGCTGATTAGAGAAAAATTCGGCAAACCATGTACTTGTTACGATATAATTTTTTGAAACATTATACGATACTGATTTTGTTATCGAGTTTGTATTATTACGATATTTATATAATCCAGCTTGTACAAATTTCACACTATCAATAGATTGTACAACTTCTAAGTTGAAGATAGCATCCTCAGCTTTTTTAACGCTCTCATTAAAGGTAATATGCCCCATCCGCAACATATCAACCCGATATAATTTTGAAAATACAGCTGTTATGAATCCCGGGTATTGCTTATATCCAGCTAAACTGAGATATATCTCATCTTTTGGTATTTCATCTCCGAAAAACTCTTCGTTCTGAATTTCATTTCCAAAAACAACCAAATCAAAATCTTTATTAACCACACCGTTTATCAAACGACTTTGATGTAGCACCAAACTATCATCCGCGTCCATAAACATTACATACTTAGATCGAACACGTTCTAGCCCAATGTTTCTAGCCGCTGAAACCCCAAAATTTCCATCTGTTTTAATGTACACAAGCTTTTTGTTAGAAAGACTATCAATAATCTCTTCCGTTTGATCCGTTGATCCATCATCAACTATGATTAACTCGTCATACTCCAATCTCGCTAACGAATTAATACACGTCTCAATATACTCCCCACAATTATAGGTGGGAATTACAATACTTAAACCGCTCATTGATTAACTCGCCTTTTCTTCAATTGTCTCTTAACAAGCCACTTATAATCTCTTACATAACTATTCGTTCGGAGCTTAATTTTATTAATTCCTATCGGTAATTTTGACCACTCAGATACATGTTGATTCGTATATATCTCTGTAAAACCCAACTTTCGCATAGTTCGCAAAACATGACTCGAATTAGGCACATCACGAATGAACCTTCTATGGGTATGAATCATAACCCTATCTATAGTAAAATCTTTCGGAATTTCAAATTCTGGGATTGTTGTATGCAACAAATCATCAGGTGTTTCTAAATTGTCAACACCTTCTTTTAATGATTGTTCCAAATTATTCTGAATTTTATCCAGACCATTAACTCCCGTCCAACCTTTAATTAACACTAGAATTTCTTCATAAGTTTTATCAAAGATGCCTTGTGCATCTTGTAATTCATATTCCTTACCAACGCCTGAATAATAATCGTAAAATTTATACGTTCCGACCTCTGGTGAGAGAGTCCCCAAAAAATTTGGAATATTAAACGAATCCGAAATAATCAATCCATGCAAACTTGTCGAAATGATTGCCTTGTATTTTGTAATATCCAAAATTACTTCTTGCGGGTCTCTGCAAACATCAATAAATTCAAACCTGTCATCCATTTTCCACTTTTTAAACTTTGGATTGTCGGTATCTAAGAAATGTGACACGATGCCAATTTTATCCAGCATTTCGTCACTTCGTTTAAAATATTTAGACGCTAGTAATCCTGGGTCCCCAAGTGGCACGTCCTTTCCTAGGCGCGCTCTTGTTAGTTCCCCTCTTGCAGCCAACACCTGCACATCTTGGCGCTCCAGTTTATTTCCTTCCCGAATAAACCCACTTCCCCAAATGTACTTTACATTATTAAATTCTGTATTAATTGGATCCAAAACAGAACCGATGCCCAAAATATTCGCACTTCCATCAGTGACTTGTATCACTTTACGTTTCAAAACGCCTTCAATTATGGGTTTTGATAACAAGTCACCAAAATTTTTATTCCCGCCTGGCAGCATCCATTCATACACTAATATTTGATTATTCACAATTTTCAACTCCTTTGTCTCTCAATATAGCTTTGTTCAATAAACCGTTAAGACTCGATGTAATTATTTTTCTTTCATTTTCATCACAAGAAAAAATCCAATGTATCAAAAGAGTTAGAGTTCCATACAAAATTACATCAATCATCACTTTCAAAATACTATTTCCGCCGAATAGACAATTGAAGCCAACCGTCAGCAAAATAGCTATTCCTGGACCCAAAATAACATTCGAGACCTTACGCCAGTATTTGAACATATCGAGTCCAACTACTTTATGGTTATAAATATTTATAACCACGACATTCACCACTACTGTGCTAATTGAAAAACCAATTCCAGCACCCAATACACCAAATTTTTTTATAAATATAATAGACGCAAATAAATTAAAAAGGGTTGAAAAACACATAAGGATAATCCTGAATCTATGCAAGTTTTTCGCTTTCTGAATTTCTAATCCTATGTTTTGTGACAACGGTACTAACAAAGAAGTCATCATTAATACAACTAACCAATATGCCTCTCCATAATCTTTTCCAGCCCAAAACTCTATAAAACTTTGTCCCAACACAACGAACAAACCAAACGCAGAAACCAGAAGATACAATTGGATTCTCCCAATTTTAATCATCAAATTTGTAAGATCGCCATCAGTTGCATCAAACGAAATCATTTGGTGAACTTTTGAAACATAGAGTCTAGATATAGTGAACGTAAGCTGATAGAACAAACCTTTAAGCTGATTTGCTATCGCAAAAACAGCCACACTCATTGGACCTAACATATTTCCAACCAACAACGTTGAAAAATTATTATTCACTAAGTCAATTATCTGATTAATAAGAATCACACCTGAAAAAGGCAAAATATTTTTGCCCGTTTCAACTAAGTTTCTGATGTTCGTAAACTTAAATTTCATTTTCAGTCTTGAAACTGCATATATCATATTCCAAAATATAAAAATCAATGTTACCAATAATTGTACAGTCGCGACGGCAACAATATCGCCACCGCCAATCAATAAAATTATTGAAAAAACGGGCTGTAAAAGAGTTGAAAACAACACTCTAAGTTGCTCGACTAAATATTTTTCATTAGCAATGATATACGAATCGAATACTGACGAGAGCAGTGTAACGGCAACGTTGACAGACAATATCACCATCAACATTTTTGTGGTTTCTATTTCAGATTCCGAGAAATTTTTCTGAAAAAGAATCTCTACATTATTGGTAAGTACACCACCTGCAGCAAGGCAAACAACTGATATAAGCAAAAAGAAGCTTAGGTATGCACTATTAATTCTGCCAACGCCTTCATCTCCATCTCTTCTTTTTGCCTGCCAAAAAAAGCGAACATAGGATGCCGACATCCCTAAAGATAAAAGCGACAGCATCCCCACGGCCGAACTTGTCATCTGGTACAAACCATATTGATTACCACCAACAAATTTTAATAAGATAGGAATGTACATAAAGCTGATAAGGTTCTTTAATAAAATATTTGCATACGCAACCATAGCCCCATAACGTCTTTGACTCATTATTCCACCGATTATTTCTCTCTACATTTTTATAATTCATTTTTCAGAATAGCCCCTATTTTTGAATTTCTAATGAAAAATACTGAAATAAACATCCTGAGAGCAGTACGTAAACAGGTATTTAATTCAAGTTTTATGCATATATAAGTTTAAGATAAAAAAAGACCGCTACTAACTCCATACAGAATTAGTAGCGGTCTTTAATTACCGCAGCCGATCGAAATCAGCTTTAGTTTTATTTACTTTTAGAATTAATCGTACGGCAGTAGATTACTTCTTCAAAGCAGTCCACTTCCAGTCAGTGAACTCTTCGATGTCGCGACCTTCGTTACGAGTAACTTCGAAGTGCTTTGCCAAGATGTCATCCATCTTCTTGTCAAATGCATCAGCTTCAGCAGCTTCAACAACACCGTTAGCCTTCAATACGGCAACAGCATCCTTAGCTTGGTTGAAGCGATCCAACTTTGAGTATACACGCATGTCGTAAGTCGTAGTGATGTCACCATCTTCACGGTAACCGTGTACGTGCAATCCCAAGTGTTGACGCTCGTAGAAGATTGACTCGATCAAGTCTTCGTATCCGTGGAATCCGAAGACAACTGGCGTTCCTGACTCACCGAACAAAGCGTTGAACTTGTCATCTGACAAAGCGCGCTCGTGGTTCATCTCACCGCTCTTGTTTTGCAAACGGTGCAATTCAACAACGTTTACATAACGCATCTTAACGGCTGGGAATGCAGCGTTAACCAAGTTCAAAGCTGCCAAAGTTTCGATCGTTGGCTCAACACCAGCAGATGCGAAGACGATATCAGCTTCTTCACCTTCAGCAACAGTTGAAGCCCAGTCAATAGCCTTCAAACCTTCAGTTGCCAATTCTTCAGCTTCAGCAACTGAGAACCATTGTTGACGTGGTTGCTTTGATGCAACAACGTGGTTAACCTTGTGACGCTCAGTAAATGCACGACCGAATACAGCCAACAATGAGTTAGCATCGGCTGGCAAGTATTGGCGAACGAAGTCAGACTTCTTTTCAGCCAAGTGCGTCAACATACCAGGATCTTGGTGAGTGTAACCGTTGTGGTCTTGTTGGAATACAGTTGAAGTTGAGATCAAGTTCAATGATGGGTAATCGTTACGCCATGATTGCTCTGAGGCGTGACGCAACCACTTGAAGTGTTGTGTAATCATTGAATCAACTACACGTAGGAATGACTCGTATGATGCAAATACACCAACACGACCAGTCAACGTGTAAGCTTCCAACCAACCTTCAGCTTGGTGCTCTGACAATTGAGCGTCCAAGATACGTCCTTCGTGGGCTTCGTATTGGTCGTTTGGCTCCTTAACTTCTTCCATCCATTGACGGTTCGTTACTTCGAACATGTCCCATAGACGGTTTGACATCGTCTCGTCAGGTCCGAAGATACGGAATG
>NZ_KQ970393.1:31280-41848 GCF_001579105.1 Weissella sp. DD23
TCTCGTCAGGTCCGAAGATACGGAATGACGTTGGGTTCATCTTTGAGATTTCAGCGAAGAATCCTGACAACACGTTCATGTCCATGTTGCGCTTTGAATCAGCCAATTCAGTTCCACGGTTTGACTCGTTGATGTCGTTAGCGTATGACTTCCAGTCTGGCAATGCCAAATCTTCAGCCTTTTCGCCACGAGCACGTCCACCGTTAGCAAGAGGGTTTGAAGCCATACGCTTGTCACCCTTAGGTGCCATTTCAGCCAATTCAGCCTTCAATGAACCATCAGCGTTAAACAACTCTTCTGGCTTGTATGAGTTCATCCACTCTTCGAATTGTGGCAACGTAGCCAACTTCTTTTGTGCCAAAGGAAGTGGCACTTGGTGGGCACGGAATGAATCTTCGATTGGCATTCCTGATTGGTCGTGAGTAGGACCACCCCAACCCTTTGGCAAGCGAGCGATGATTACAGGCCATGCTGCGATCTCGCCGTCTGCGTAACGACCGTTCTCACGGGCGTCCTTTTGGATTGCTTGGATGTCTTCGATTGCTTGGTCCATAACCTTAGCAGTAAGCTCGTGGTATGCCATGTAATCGTGGATGTCATCGTTTTCGATGAAACGTGGTGACCATCCCAAACCTTCGAAGAACTTCGTGATCTCTTCATCGCTCATACGTGAGAAGATCGTTGGGTTTGAAATCTTAAATCCGTTCAAGTCCAAGATTGGCAAAACAGCACCGTCGTTCTTAGGGTTCAAGAACTTGATTGAGTGCCATGCAGTCATTGAAGGACCAGTTTCAACTTCACCGTCACCGATAACAGTAAATGCGATTTGGTTTGGGTTATCCAAAACAGCACCAGTTGCGTGTGACAATGAGTATCCAAGCTCTCCACCTTCGTGCAATGAACCTGGCGTTTGTGCAGTCATGTGTGATCCGATTCCACCAGGGAATGAGAAACGCTTGAACAAACGTGACATACCTTCAACATCTTGAGTGATCTCAGGGTAGTTTTCAGTGTATGAACCGTCCAAGTATGAGTTCGTAACCATAACTTGTCCACCGTGACCAGGTCCACCGATGTAGAACATGTCCAAATCGTACTTGTTGATCAAACGGTTTGCGTGAGCGTAAAGGAAAGTTTGTCCTGAGATAGTACCCCAGTGACCGATAGGCTTAACCTTAACGTCGTCCGCCGTAATTGGCGTGTTAGTTACTGAGAACAATGGGTTGCTCTTCAAAAAGATCATACCTGCTGAAAGGTAGTTGGTAGCACGCCACCAAGCATCAACCTTAGCAAGGTATTCCTTTGAATCAAAATCTACTGCCATTTTGATTAAATCTCCTTATAATTTTGAGAAAGGTTCAATCGCAGAAGTTATCTTCTGGATTACAAGTACTATAATAACAGATTTCAAAATTACGTACAATAAAAAGCACAAAATTGGTGCGGTCCAATTTTGTGCTTTTCTTATTTTTCACCCACAAATGCCGGTTTCATCGCATTTGCGCCATTTTTGAACAAATTGTGAATTTCGCGCTATTCGCCGTCCAAACTGACGAAACTGTTATAACGCATGTATTTATAGTGCACGCGCATTGACCCAACTTCAAACGGCGTACCGTCATCCAAGAAGTAAATACCAGCCATGACCCCAACTGGTTCAACCTCAGACAAAGCTAAATGGTCACGATCATCTTCACTAGATGGTTCAACGGTCACGGTCATAAATGATTTCGTAACTGCTTTTTTGGTTGTCTCTTCAGCGTAGTGGAACATTGAGTGACCTAAGTCTTCCGCCGTCAATGCTGGCAGCAACTTGACTGGTACCAACGCGTTCTCAATCATGAATGCTTGATCCTGTAACTTACGGAGCCGTTTAATCCGGTAAACTTCTTCCCCATCTTCGAGGAATAATGCCAAGCGTGTTTCTTCGTCAGCTTGTTCCGTCTCGAACGACAACAGTTCGATGGCCGGTGATTCACCGTTAAACCGATACGAATCAGACACACCTAGATTGTTACCAATCGAGTGAAACATCGATTGGTTCTTTAAATACAGCGGATTTACAAATGTACCTGATCCACGCTTTTTAAAAATAATACCTTGTTGGGCTAAAACGTTCAGTGCCCGCTTAATCGAGCTACGTGACACCTCGTATGATGATGCCAATGATCGCTCATCTGGCAGCTTTAAATTGGGAAATTCACCGCTATAAATGCGGTCCTTCAAATCACCCAACACCTTCATATAAAGGACTTCCTCCGGCATCAATCTGCCCTCCTACTTTATTTCGGACTTTATCTTAACACAAAAAGTGGTCCAACCAAAACATTTGGTTGGACCACTTTTAAGATATTTACTGGATTTTTTCTTCCACAACCCCACGGGCGAACAAGATATTCCAGATTGTTAAGAACAGAATTTTAATATCGCGCCACAGGTTAATATCTAACGCATATTCCGCATCATACATAGCTTTCTGCAAAATCGTCACCCGGTCACGGCCGTTGACTTGCGCCCAGCCTGAAATCCCTGGTAAGCAACGGTCAGCCTTGCGACTACGACGTTCCGACACCAGCTCTTCTTCAGATACAATCACTGGACGCGGACCAATAAAACTCATTTGACCCTTTAAAATATTGAACAGCTGCGGCAACTCATCAACCGATGTTTTACGCATAATTCGTCCGATAAACGTAACATAGTTATGGCCGTGTAAGTCATACGATGCCACTTCCGGTGTATCCACTCGCATCGACCGAAACTTATACAAATAGAATGGTTTTGAATGTCGCCCCACTCGTAATTGTTTAAACAAAACTGGTCCCGGTGATTCAAGTTTGATCAACAAGGCAACGACTAGCATTGGTATACAAGCCAACGTTAGTAAAAACACCGCACCTAAGATATCAAATGCGCGTTTCCATATCCTTTCATACATGCCCAAACACTCCCTCGTTTTAGATAATGTCGTTGTTTTCAACGAAAATTATCCCTAAAGGGTGTGCCTTTTAGGACGACTGAATTCGTAACGGTTTTGGGAAAGTTATCGAACAAAATAAGACTGATAAAATACACGTATATAAAAAAAGCGACCGCAATCGGTCGCTTTTACAAGAAATATTTAGATGTCACGCTTCTTAAGCAACTGTGTCAAGCCCAACGCCAACACAACTAGCCCGGTCGCAATCCAGAACGCCATGTGAATCCCCATCAAGTCAGCAGTCGCTTGCGCTGTCTTGGCAGGTGCTGACACGGACGTTAAACTGTACACCGTAATCAAAGCAGCTGTTCCAAACGAAGCCGCCACCTGACGGATTGTCGTATACATTGCCGAGCCATCTGGCACAATTTCCAATGGCAATGAATTAAACGCCTCAGTTTGAATTGGCATCGTCACCATAACCAACCCAAGTTGACGGACGAATTGACCAACGGCGGGCAACCAGATTGGCGAATCTAATTGCAACGTTGCTAAGATAATAGTTCCAATCACCACAAAGCCTAGACCAATCGGTGCCAATCGCTTCACCCCGAATTCGTCGTACCACTTACCTGACGTTGGTGATAGGAACGCCGTAATCAACGCCCCTGGTAACAAAACCAACCCCGAAATAAAGGCTGATTGGCCACGCACCGTTTGCATGTAAAGTGGCAACATCAATGCCCCACCGTACAAAGCGGCCATCAAAACCACGTTAATCAACGTCGCCATCGTAAAGTTGTGATACTTGAACACATCAAAGTTCAACAATGGGATCTTTGAGTGGGTTTGCTGGTAAACGAACACCGTCGTTACCACAATACCAATCAACAAGAACGCCCACACATCTGGACTCAGCCAGTTACCCGTACCGGCATTTGAGAACCCATACAGCAAACTACCAAGTCCGATACTTGAGAGCACCATCCCCAAGAAGTTAAACTTCAAGAACTTTTGTTCCCCGATATTCTTCAAGAAAATCGATGCCAGAATCAAATCCAAAATAATCAATGGGGCAATCCCCAAGAACAACCAACGCCATGAGTGGCTTGATACCACAAATCCAGATAGCGTTGGCCCGATTGTTGGCGCAAAGTTCAACGCCAACCCAATAATACCCATTGCTTCACCACGGCGGTCAGCCGCAAATAAGTTCATCACCACCACGTTCATCAGTGGTCCAAACACACCGGCACCGGCCGCCTGCACCATACGGCCCAAAATCAAGATTGGGTAAGTTGGCGCAAGTCCCGCAATAATCGTCCCCGCTGCAAAGACTGCAACGGCACTTAAATATAATGTTCGCGTCTTTAATCGTTGAATTAAATACGCCGTCAGTGGCACCATCACACCGTTTACCAACATATAACCATTAGTCATCCATTGACCTAAGGCCGTTGATATGTGGAAGTCTGCCATGACTTGTGGCAAGGCCGTGTTCATTAACGTTTGATTCAAGAAGCCCAAGAAGACCCCTGCAATCAAGATAATCAACACACCTCGCTCTTTCTTTGAAATTCCGCTCATGTATGCCTCCTAGTCTAGATAATCTGTTCCAGCCCATTCAGCCTCGAATTGGGCAACGAAATCATGCATCGCACGATCACGAATCGTCCCAATTCGCTTTCCCTCTCGTGTATTCAAATAATCCTTTAGTAAGAACAACTTCTCATAAAAATGATTCATCGTCGTTTCGTCATTTGCTGCCCGGTAATCAGCCTTGGATGTAAAAATTTGTGGCTTAATCGCTGGGTCGTACAATGTCCGCCGCTTTACCGAGCCGTATTGGATGGCACGGGCCGTCGCCACTGCCCCAATTGCATCTAAGCGATCGGCATCCTGAACAATTTGTCCGGCTAATGACAACGGCTCTGGCTTACCAAAACGTTGCTTACTCCACGACATATTATCAATAATTTGGAAAATTTCAGCCTGCTGTGCCTCATTAACCCCATTATCCGCTAACATGGCGACAACCGCTCGCTTGGCGCTTGTGACATCTTTAAATAATTTGTCATCATACGTATCATGCAACGTTGCCGCTGCAATCGCAATAAACGCATCAGCGGTTGGTTCTGTCGCCAAAATATGCTTTGTTAACGCAACAACGCGATCGATATGGCTCGTATCATGACCAGTGTCATCCCCGCCTAACACAGCCTGCATAAATGCCGTCATTGCCGCTAACTGTTGTTCTTCTACTACTGTCAAAATATTACTCCCCGCTTGTTTAACGACGACCAATTAACGCCGTTAGCAAATACAACACAAAACTACCACCCAATAGGCCACCGAAGAAGTAGGCAACTGGGCGACCAACCGTCTCCCAAATCATAAAGGCGTCTGAAATCGTCAGCCCCGTAATCACCCCGACGATGGTCAAAAAAATCAAATACCAAATCACACCACTTTTGGTGTTTTGCCAGTCTGCCCCACTTAAATTCAAAGCGAGACTCAAATTCAAAATCAAATATGCCCAAACCGCAACTTGCCACCAGGCAGTATTAGTCATCACACTTTCACCCGTGTGGTAACTCAACAATAACTGGGGCCACACCAATTTGGTAACACCCCAACTCGCTGCTGCGATACCAAAGATTGGTGCAATGCCGATAAAAAAGTTGCCGGCTTGCTGGTATTTATTATTCGGGCTCCAGGCATGCGACACATACCCCATCCGATTTTCATTACCGTCTTTAAACGGATTCTGGAGTAACCGAATCTTATCCACGTGATGGCCAAAAATTAACGCCACGACTGCGTGCGATATTTCATGCACCATGACGCCAAACCAGCCAAAAATCAGGGGTGCATTCAGACCAAATGCCCGCATGAGATGTTGGTTGGTTCGGGTGGTAATCACTGAAATCAATGCACTACCCACAAGTGGCAAGACAAAAAAGATGCCAACAATGAACACCCACGACTGCCAGACAATGGTCCAACTCATACTTAAGCGTCCGTGCGGATATCCGCAAATTGTGCATGCACAAATTCGGCCAATTGCACTGCGTCAACGCGAATTGAACGACCAACTTCACCAGCTGACAAGGTAATCGTACCGGCTTCCTTAGCGATGTTATCAAAATAAATGGGGAACTTCTTGTTCTGCCAAATACCAACTGGGTTATTGGCACCGTGAATGTAGCCCGTCGTCTTTTGCAAATCCTTTGTTGGAATCATCGTGACTTTCTTGTTACCCGATACCACCGCAAACTTCTTTTCATCTAAGTGAGCATCCATTGGCACAATCCCGATGACCGGCCCAGTGACATTACCCGTCAACGCCAGCGTCTTATAAATATCATGATCCGTGAGGTCATATTTATCTAATTCCGCTTGGTCGCGATTCATACCGCCCGCAAAAACAATACTTTCATATGGAATCTTAGCTTTATCCAAGATTTGTTCGACTAAAATCTTCTTAATGCGTTCTTTCTTCGCCATTTTCAACTCTCCAATCTATAACCGATAACTATATAATATACGCTTTATTCGCGCACACTAACAGCCTCAGCCACTAAACATACAGAAAAACCGTCCGTTCATTGAATGGGCGGTTTTTCTGGTTATTGAATGAAGTCTTTAATAATCCGGGTGATGCGGTCGGCCGTGTGACCATCCCCATACGGATTCAAATTATCAGCCATCTCTTGATAGGCAGCTTCATTATGCAATAGTTCCTCAACCGCCGTCTTGACGGTGTCATAATCAGTCCCCGTCAAACGTAATGTCCCAGCATCGACCCCTTCAGGCCGTTCAGTCGTATCACGCAAGACCAACACGGGCACATTCAATGATGGTGCCTCTTCTTGTACGCCACCTGAGTCCGTCATAATGAGGTAACTGCGGGCCGCCATATTATGGAAGTCCACCACATCAAGCGGATCAATCAAGTGCACCCGGTCAACGTCGGCCAAAATTTCACGCGCTGTTTTTTGCACCGCTGGACTCAAATGAACCGGATAAACCACTTCAACATCGGGGTTCTCCGCCACAATATCACGAACCGCACGGAAAACATTTGCCATCGGCATGCCTTGGTTTTCGCGGCGGTGCATCGTTAACAAAATCATCTTGTGGTCGGGATTAACCTGTTGTAATACCTCGTGATGATAATCTTGTTGCAACGTATACTGCAACGCATCAATCGCTGTGTTACCCGTGGTATAGATGCGGTCAGCATCCCCACCTTCGCGTGCCAAGTTATTCGCGCTCAGTGGCGTTGGGGCAAAGTAAACATCCGCAATCCGATCCGTCAACTGGCGGTTCATTTCTTCTGGGAATGGTGAGTACTTTTGCCAAGTCCGCAAACCAGCCTCAACGTGACCAACTGGAATTTGGTGGAAGAAGGCACTCATACTTGTGGCCAACGTGGTACTCGTATCACCATGGACCAACACAATATCCGGTTGCTCCGTGGTCAGAATATCATCCATCCCCATCAGCACTTTACTCGTAATTTTCGCTAAGCTCTGGTTCGGTTCCATAATGGCCAAGTCATAGTCAGGGGTCACATCAAAAATATCCAGCACTTGTTGCAGCATTTCACGGTGTTGCCCCGTCACCACCGTTACCGGGGTCACCTGTTCGTCAGCTTCCAAGGCCTTCACCACTGGGGCCATCTTAATCCCCTCTGGTCGTGTCCCAAAGACAGTCATTACTTTAATCATTTTTGAATCCTCCTACAGCAACTAATGCTGTGAGCGTTGCGTCATAATACGGTTGTTGCGCAACTGAGCGGTTATAAATCGTCGCGCCGGTTTTGTAGAGTTTGCCATAGCGGTCAGCATCTGATTGCGCCGCGTAAAAGATTGGGGCGCTAAAGACGTTTGATTCATACTTGTGCAACGCCTTACCCGTTACGGTATAGCCCGCTAATAGTTGCGTTTGTTGATCAAAGAAGTGCATCAACCGGCGGTTAATCCACACAGCACGTTGATCAGAACTATCCGCCAACATCATCGGCACGCGTGCTGCATTATAGGCATAGTGACCATCTTGTTTCGTCGCAACTTCCTTGGCTTTAGCGGCCCGAACGCCTTGCTTGGTGACGACCGCAAAGTCAGGGACTAAGCCCGTTTTATGTTGTTTGCTTAACGTTGCCAACTTAGTCAACATGCTGTCAGAAACTTGTCCCCACCGTTGATCATTCGTTAACTTGGCCAACGATGCGAACACACTTGGCATCACGTCCGAAGTCCGCATCACCCGGTAAGCTGCCGTGTCGGCCGTTGCCCAGTCACCAACGGTTAACAGTTGTTGCTGGTCATTGTACTCGTAACGTAGAATATCCGCTGCGATTGCTTTGGCCACCGTGTTATAAGTTGTTGCTTGCTTTGGCCAAACCGATGCGGCCACCTGTAAGGCATAAGCGATATACAAATCTCCATCTGTGGCACTATGCGTGTCGGTTCGCCACGCACCCTTAACATCTCGCTGACGCCAATTCATTAAGTGCGTTTGCTGATTAGCCACAACCAACCGATTTTGCTGGTAGTAGGCCAGCAAGTGATCGAAGTCCGTCTGACTCGCCCAGCCTTTGCGACCGGCTTGCGCTGTAATCAGCATGCCCAAGCCTTGAGCTTCTGACATTGCCATCTTTTTGCCGTCAACGCCAGCATTTACATACGTTGCTTGATCTGATTGTCGCGTCACAAACGTTTTTTGCCACGTTTGGTACGTATTAGCGGTGACTGATTGCTCATTATGTAAACGGGCGTACACCAAGATTGATGTGAAAGCCACAATAATAAAACCAACGGCCACCCAAATTTTTTTATTTAAAACCATGTTCTCCTCGCTAATCGTTAAAGCGCTTTGTTTTCACCCAAACATTACCGTTACGGTGGAACAACGCATCACCCATTACCTGCAACACCGCGTGAACAGACACGGCCATAAACAGTTGGGTATAAGTGAAATACGACAGGAACGACAGCCAGATTTGCTTCGTCGTTGCCTGACCAAACTGCGTGGCCATGGCAATGTTAATCTGGAGCATATACAACAGAATCATTAATACCCAGTTCACCAACAATACTTGCGCTAGGAGCACATTATTCGTGCCGAACGTAAAGGGAATCGTAATGGCTGGGTTAAACAGACCTGCAATATAGAACGCAACGTTTACCACAAAGAGAATGTCTGATAACAAAATCGCGGCATTGAACCAGAAGAAGGTTGCGGCGTAGTAAAACGTTTCAATTTTGACGCGCCAGTTACTCCGATCAAACAAATGTTTGATGTTATTGATTACGACCTGATAGTTACCTTTTGCCCAACGAAGGCGCTGGTAATAATAGTCCTTAATGTGTTCGGGTTCTTGTTGGAACGCCTCTGAATTGTAGGCCAAGGCAATCAACTTGCCACTTTGCATAATTTTGAATGAGATATCGGTATCTTCGGTTAACGCACCATCACGCCACCCTCCGATTTCGGTGACGTAATCTTTGCGAATAATAAAATTCGTACCTGGAATTCGCCCAATCTTGAATAGATGCCAGATCGCAATGTGTTGCACCCGTTGCGTCACGACAATTTCCTGATTAATAAAGCGGGTTAACAAGTTTTGTTCCGCATTACGGGTTTTGTTGCGACCAAAGACCGCCACGTGGCGTTCTGGATCTTCAAGGGCTTTGCGCACCAAGAAATACAAAGCATTCCGTTCAGGCATCGCATCCGCATCATACACGGCGATATATTCGCCTGTCGCAATTTCTAATGAATCATTGAGAACACCCGCCTTACCACCTTTACCAGTTCGTTCCACAATCACAATATTGCGATCACGATACTCTGGTAATTGCTGAACGCGCCGCATTTCGTCAGCGGTATGATCCTCGGAGTTATCTGAATAAAGCAGTAATTCCACTTTGTCAGCCGGGTAATTTAAGTTCAATAAGGCTGACATCGTCTGAGCAATGACAACATCTTCGTTGTGGGCTGGCACCACAATTGAAATCGTTGGATAACGGCTCAATGGGGTAATTGCCACTTCTTCAGTACTATTCTTCAACCAAAAATGAACAGCCCCGAACAACGTAACCATTGCCATCGTGAGGGATAGCCAAATTGATAACAACGTGATGATTAATAACAATTGATGCACCATTAGTTGGTACCCCGCTGCTCCCACAACTTGCACATGGTTGCTTCAACTCGTGAATAAATCGTCCACTGCATCATAAATAACACCAAAGCTAATACTAAGAAGGCGCCACTAACAAACATGGCTAACCAGTAAAATACATTAATCATCTAACGTTCCTTTCTTCATGTACTCCGTCACTAAATCCGTTTCCATATCACGGCGGATATGCTTAATGGCGTCATCTAGGGTTTGATAGTCCTGCATATTCTCAGTCGTAATATATTTGTGGCCCCACTGGAACTGTGGGCGGAAATCACCGACTCGAATCGATGCTAAATCAATCTTCGTCGCAGCCGTCAAATAATCATACGTTTCACGTGGTAATCTAAACGACACAATCAATAACATGTCATCATCTAAAATGTAGAGGAATTCTGATGGCAAACGCCGCTCTTTCAGGACATTGGCGGCTTGTGCTAACACATCGTTGTATTG
>NZ_KQ970393.1:41967-45517 GCF_001579105.1 Weissella sp. DD23
GTGGTAATTTTTCGTAAACGCGGCAATATTGTGCTGATTTTCCGTTAACCACCCAAAGCTCCCGACGATGGCCCGTAAGCTACTCGTTAGGAAAATAGCCCCTGGAAACGCGACAATCAGAAAAATTTTGGCGGTCACATCCATCACAAAAGTACCCAATAGCAATACCATGACGCTAATCACTAAAAAGAGCATCGCTAACCAAGTTGCGAGTAGGCTTGGCAACATTAACCCCGTTGCAATTCCTAAAATCACAAGTAGCACTGTTGCAATTTGGACAACACCAGAGGTTAGCCCTGCCAACCAAATGAATAAAATAAGTGCGGTGGTGAAGCCGAAAATTGCTAAACGGCTACGTGTGATGAGATTTTTTCTCGAAGTCATTTATTGCCCTCCTTTTACGAACAAAAAGTAAACGAGTACTATCCTGACATGTTTTGATAACTTGGTTAATAAAATGCCTTTCAAAAAAACAACGAAAAAATATAAAGCCGTCCGTTTTATCAGACTATACGTGTACCAAAAAAGCCTCATGACAACATTTGCAAACGTTGTCATGAGGCTTTTCTCATTCAGTTAGATTCACTTGTTTTCGGCGCCACTCATTGAACTTTTCCATGCCAATGCGATTAATTTCATCCAAAAGCTGGTCAATATAAGCCCGTGACTCAATGCCACGCCAAATATAAACAGCCTCATGCCCCTGGCGATCACGAGGCACGTCAGTCAGCAAAATATCGGTGTCCGCTGTGCGCCGATTCGAAATTTGAATGGTCGTCCGTGTGACCGCCCCAAATTGATCAAGGAGCAACCGCTCGACGTTTACATGATTACCAAAATCAAGCGCAACATGCACTTTCGGCACATCGATAAAGAACGTGCTCGTTGTCGCAATGCCAGCTACCAAATCCGTTAGCAACACTGTCTTTAGTTTCTCTGCACTAATCTGGCGCTGATCAGCGAATCGTTGCACAATTTCATTACCCAGTTCCGTTGATAACGGATAGCGATTTGAAAATTCATTGAAGTGTTGCATATCATACGTGCCATCCCCGACACCGTATGGATACATCAAGAACCGCATCAGAATATCCCCAACGGTGTACGTGAGACGTCGTGACTCAGTGCCATGTAAAGGTTGATAAAAGATACATTGGTAACTACCTTGAATACTAGCATCGAAGTCTTGCCACCACTGTATTACATGGGCAGTCACATCCTGATGGGTTTGTGTTGTAGCAAAAACGCCTAAACTATGCAGAATCAACACAATGAAGCGCGCTTCGTTGTCTAGATCTTCATCTGATAGTAAACCACTCCGCCCCATTAAATGTTTGACCGCCTGAATCACGCGTTGACTTTGGGGTGACATCTCAGACGTGGGTACTAAATATTGATCGGTATACGCAGCAGTCACAAAATGGCGTTGGGTGAAACGAACTGTCCAAATTGCCGCCATGTGCCAAATAATACAGCGCTGCGATTCCCGTAAATCACCAAATTCCGGCGTAATAAAACTATCAATATAATAATCTGCGACTTGTTTCACCCGGTCTGAAATCTCTTCAGTCCGTTGCCCGTTATAAATGGTCAGTAGGGCAAAACGGAGGAAACGAATATTCTCTTCCTGCCCAACCAACTGATTGTTTTTATTCAGGGTGATATCCTGTTCTGCCAGGTGTTCAATCACAATGGCCCGCTCTTTATAGACAGTCGGCGTTGACACATCCAATTCAAACGACAACTCTTCCCAAGAGTCAAAATCTTCCGCAACCAAGTGCATAATAATCTGCGCCCGTGTCGATTGTGATAGGTAATAATGTTTTAATTCATCAACCGGCAAGACATTTAGTGGCGCATCAAAGATAATGACGTTACCTTTTTCAATTACCAGTATTTCTGTTTCGCCAGTCAAGACGGCAATATCTTCATTGAGTTGTTCGATGATTGAAATCACCATGTAGCGTGAAAACTGAAATTCAGCCATCAGGTCCGTTAGTCTGGTGAAGCGATTGCGCACCATATAGCGAAAGACTGAGATGCGATTCTGTTCCTGCGTTGTCCAGATCCATTCCATATGTATTCCCCATTTAAACCCCAAATTTTAAGACGATTATATCACCACTGATGTTAATAAAATTATAAATTTTTTCAGGTGTCGTCGCGTTGCGACGAGGCATGGTGGGTGGAGTGTGACTTCGGCAAAGATTATAAAGAGCAAACTCCGCCGGCGCGAGCACCGGCTAGCTCCCAACTAATTGGGCTAAGGGTTAGGGTCCGTTCGCCTTATCTAACCGGCGGTCGGCCGAACTTGTGAGTTCACCCTTTATAATCGCTACGTCACACCCCACCCACCATGCCGGCAGCCAAGATATTCTCTATTTTTAGCAAAAAACAGCAATGACACGGGCCATTGCTGTTTTAGGACTTAATATATCGATTATTTTCTGCTTAATGCAACCAATATAACACTGCCGCAACAGCCACGAGGACACCGGCAATCGTTAGAATTGGTCGCCGAATGTCCTTACCAACCACAATTAATGATGCAGCCACAAATAGGCCGACTAGACTCACAATAGTTTGCACCATGGCAAGGACTCGCTTTTCCTTAGATTAAGCTTGTACGTGTAATTCTCGAATGCCTCGTAGGATCATACGGTACTGCTCACGCTCTAGCATACCATGATTTAGCTCATCTGACGCCTTGTCCAGTTTTTCGTCCGCTTCTGCACCGAATGACATGCCCTCTTGGCGGGCTTGTTGCACACCAGCAATCACGTTGACCGTAAACTGGTGCAATGTTTCAAGCGGTGCCAATTCAACCACGCGTGACGTAATCGTTGGCTCAAAATCATTCAACATTTCAGTGATGGCCATGAATTCATCAGGGCGAATCGCACCCGCCACCACGATATCAAGTTGTTGGAAGAACGTCACGATTTCTGGGTCAGTACTGAATCCAAACACTTCCGCTTCACGGTGCATTGATTGAATCAATTGACCCAACATCATCACATTTGACTCACGGAACTTTGGCACAAAGCGGATGAATGACTTAATCATCTTTTCATAGTCTTCAGCCGTTGGTTCTTCACTCGTTTGTTCGCGCAAACCTTGCAAAGCCGTTTCAATCACTGGATCCTCTGACGCAACATCATATGAATCAACAATGTTTTCAGCGACCAACTTCAACATCTCGCGATTGCCTTCATAGAACTTCAACGGTGCAAACATCAAGCGCATACGGAATTCCGTCAAACGCGCTGACAATTCAGCAACCGTGTCACCCAATTCTAGGCTCGTTGCTAATGACAAGATACGGGCGCGATCGGCTTCATACAATTCATTGTCACGGACATCAATTACTGCAGCCAACTCATCCATTCGCTCTAACACTGACACAGTCGCATCAACGATTGCTTGGCGGTTAACGACCCCACAATCCCAACCATATTTCTTGCTGACCGTTTCCTTCGGTGCGGCCATCATATCCTTTTCAAGGGCTAATCCTGTTAATAATGGTTCCATCATGTTCACCTCAACTTAG
>NZ_KQ970393.1:45537-50102 GCF_001579105.1 Weissella sp. DD23
CGTACTGTTATCGTACCGGATAAATATTGTCCAATTGTCTTGAAAACTTGTGGATTATGCGAAAAAAGAGACCAACATCTCCGTCAGTCTCTCATCTAAAACTATTCTTGATCGTATTGCCATTCATCAGGGAAGCGGAGAATACCATTCGTCCGCAACAAAGCAGATGGATAAAGTTCCTTCACCATGAAGAATTCAGGCGTAATTTCAAAGGCTGGCGTAACCCCAAACTCTGATGAGCGGATATAGCCGAATTGGTTCCAGTAGCCTGGCCAACCAATCGCCGCCAAGACACCATAGCCATCGTAACGCGCGGCAATTTCGGCGTTTTGCGTCAAACGCCAACCAATTCCACGGCCCCGGTACAATGGGTCGACGACAACTGGGCCGACAACACCAATCGATGAACCCGTGCGATTATCAGACACAGTCGCACCCGAAACCATCACGTACCCCAGGACTTCATCCCCACGCTTCGCCACGATTTCAATTGGTCGCTTACCGAATGGTTGGCCTGCACGCAACCGTCGGACTAACTTTTCTTCCTCGCCGGTACTGTAATTCGCATCGTCGAATGCTTTGCGAATCACCTGATCAACCTTATCAAAGTCCTTGTCCGTCAGGAACTCAAAATGCACGTCAATCAATGGGTGCGTTGCATTCATCTGGCGCATTGGGAAACGGTCAAAAATGTAACCCAATTGCTTCATGAAACGCAACTTTTGTGCATCACCATGACGTAATTTCTCACTGCGATCCGGATCACCAATCAAATGACCAAATAAGTTATACAGGTCATACGTCGTCAACACGCGGAACTCTGGTTCAGTGTGTGTAAAGATAAATTGGCCTGGTAATTTATGACCAATCAACGGTTCCACTGCACTTTGGGGCATGTAAGCCACTGACAGCGTATTATCAAAATTGCTGTATACCAATTCAGGCACATCAAGCCGTTCAAATTTGGCCGCACGCATGATGGAATCAATTAATGGTTCATCATCTAAAAAGTCATCTTCAATAATTAATGGGGCAATCTTACTATCTAAGTCGTACCCCGACAAAATTTCGAGAGCAAAGCCACCCGACACGATTGGCACGATTTCCGCGTCATTTAACATGCGGACTAATTGTTCAAAATCTGTATAGCGCGTCGCATCCATTTGGCACGCCCTCCTATCGTCAATATTCAGTACTTCAATTATACCGCAGATGCCTAACGATATACCTGTCGTAACTCGCTAAGTAATTCTTTGGTTTCTTGCACATAACCAAAGCGCCGGTTCACATCCCCAACGGTCCCGGCATCGTGGACGTACCCCAAGCCTTCATAGACCAAGTTTTGGTACAACTCTAAGTATGGCAAATTGCGTTCTGTAGCCAGCTGCATCTCGGTCGCTTGGTCATAGGGAATTGAACGGAAATCTGAGGCGAAGTGGGTGCCATCGACCGTCAACATTAGGTAACGGGCATCGCGGTTCTGACGCATCTTACGTTTCAACGAGAACGGACTGCCGACCGAACCTGGGTTTAAGATGGCGCGCCCATCCGATGCCGTACGGTAAATCATTTGGTGCGTGTGCCCATAAATCGCCACGTCCGCATCACGCCCCATGAACAAGGCGTCGAAATAATACTGATCGCTCATTGGTAACAATTCATGTCCAGAATTCTTCTGTGGCAAATTGTGCGATAGCGTAAAGGTTAAATCCTCTACGTTATGGGTATCCGCAACCGGCAACGCCATGATGAAGTCGTAGTCCTCACGTGGCATGTTTTGCATCACGTAAGCGGCCAAACGCGCCGTGTAGACACGCGTTGGCTTATTATAGTCAACAGTCCGCTCCAATGCTGCAAATAGGAAATCATCCCAGTTACCACGGAGCCAAACTGTGACATTAATCTTACGCAACATGTCAACGATGTCGTGTGCGCCTGGTCCCGGCATGAACAAGTCCCCTAAGAACCAGTATTCATCTGCTCCCGCCGCTTGTGCATCTGCAATGGCTGCCGCAAGCGCCGTCACATTACCATGCACATCCGACAAAACCGCTACTTTTTTCATCACTCGTCACCTCCCGTTAATTAAGTTTCATTGTAAATCGAAAAACACCACAATTCCCTGAAAAAGGAACTGTGGTGTTACATTAGATTAACTTACGATCTGATTGTTGCATCTTCTTCTCGAAGCGACCCAACAAACGACTAATACCAAATGTCAAAATGAAGTAAATTGCTGCCGAAATAATCAACGGAATGAACGGCTTGAATGACGCACCTTGCACAACTGACGTCTGGAATGTCAACTCACCAACACCGATAACGGAAACCACTGAACCTTCCTTGATAACCGTCACAAATTCATTACCCAAAGCTGGCAAGATATTCTTGATTGCTTGTGGCAACACCATGTAACGCATGGTTTGCATCTTCGTGAAGCCTAGCGAACGCGCAGCTTCTGTTTGCCCAGCGGGTACAGCTTGAATTCCTGAACGAATAATTTCAGCAACATAGGCTGCGGAGTTCAAGAACATTGCAATGGCACCGGCCATGAAACTTGAAACGTTCAAACCAATGACTTGCGTACCGAAGTACACAATGAATACTTGAATCAACAATGGCACACCACGAACAGCTTCGATGTAGGCAACCGCAAACCACTTTAATGGCTTAACGCTTGAAAGCTTCATCAACGCCAACAAAATACCCAAAACAATTCCGAAGAACACACCAATCACAGCCAAGCCAACCGTATTAATCGTTCCCTTAACAAAGTAAGGGTAGTACTTTTCAAAGAATGATTCCTTGTGGTTCATCAGTGCAACTGCTTCATCGCGCCACTTATCCAATGGGGCACCGATAACATGCTTTTCCAAGATGTTATTAACCTTACTTTGCAGCACAGTCGCATTCTTGGCCATCACGACTGAAGAACCATTCGTTTCACCTGGCAAAGCGGCCTTTGCAACCGCAAATTGTGTACTCTCACCCAAGTAACTATCAGCCGTCGTATCCGGTACGACGACACCATCAACCTTGTCTTGTGTCAACTGGGTCACGGCATCGTTAACCTTCTTCAATGACACAACCTTCTTCGCATCTACTTGCTTAGCAGCATCTTCTTGAATCGATGACAATTGCGCCGCCAATGT
Source organism: Weissella sp. DD23 (assembly GCF_001579105.1). Lineage (NCBI taxonomy): Bacteria > Bacillati > Bacillota > Bacilli > Lactobacillales > Lactobacillaceae > Weissella > Weissella sp. DD23. The sequence goes on from NZ_KQ970393.1 coordinate 48,690, forward strand.
GGCCTTCTTCAAATCGTTTAGATTCGTCAACTTGTTAGCGTTCTTCTTCAGCGTCATCACTACGTTCTTATCAACGAAGTATGGTTCTGAAAACGATGCTTCTTGTTCACGTTCAGGCGTTGCCGTCATCCCGGCCACAACCATATCAACCTTACCCGTCTTTACGGCCCCCAACAACGCATCGAAACTCATTTCTTGAATGACCAACTTCACGCCCAAACGCTTGGCGATTTCATTGGCAACCGAAATATCAAACCCGACAATCTTATCTTTACCATTAACGGTCGTGTGGAACTCGTATGGCGCATAATCAGCTGACGTACCAACAACCAGCTTGCCACTTTTTTCAATTTTCGATAGGACGGGATCGGTTTGCGCAGCACTCGCTGGTGCGACCATTCCGACCAACATCATCATTGTCATGACCGCGGCCATGATTTTCGTTACCCATTTTTGCATATAATAACCCTCATTTTTTACAACATCTTCGCTAAGAAGCTTTGCGCCCGTTCTGAATCCGGGTGCTCAAAGAACGCCTCTGGGTCATCATATTGGGCCATGTCACCATCGGCCATAAACCAAATCTTTGATGCCACTTCACGTGCAAAGCCCATTTCGTGCGTAACGACCAACATCGTCATGCCTTCCTGTGCTAATTCACGCATCGTCTTCAATACTTCGCCAACCATTTCTGGATCCAACGCTGAGGTTGGTTCGTCAAACAACATAATCTTTGGGTTCATCGCCAACGCACGGGCAATCGCCACACGTTGTTGTTGACCACCAGACAAGGATGCTGGATATGCCGTCGCTTTGTCGGCCAAGCCAACCTTCGTCAAAAACTTTTCAGCCGTCTGTGTTGCTTCAGCATCCGCCACGCCCTTGACCTTAACCAAAGCGATTTTGACGTTCTCAATCACCGACATATTTGGGAACAAATTAAAGCTCTGGAATACCATCCCCATATCCTGGCGAATCTTATCTAATTCACTTTCTGAGGCTTGCGTAATATCTTGCCCTTCAAAAATAACTTCCCCAGACGTTGGTCGGTCTAACATATTCAACCCACGTAGCAATGTTGACTTACCAGTTCCAGAAGGTCCCAACAAGGCAATAACATCACCCTCTTCAACCGTTGCGTTGATACTGCGCAAGATGGTTTTATCCCCATACGCTTTGTGTAAATTCTTAATCGTTATAATCGCCATCTTGCTACTCCTTTGTTTCGTACTCGATGAATAGATATTACCAAGTTGTGTAATTTTATGCAATAACTTTCTTTGTTTTTGTATATTTATCACAGGCGAAAACGGGTGCAAATGCCGTCATTACAACGATTACAGGTTTCAAAAAAGTTTTTTGTATACAGAAAAAAGGCCCGCTAATTGAATAGCGGGCCTTAAGCTCTCTCTT
>NZ_KQ970393.1:50122-55931 GCF_001579105.1 Weissella sp. DD23
TCGTGAAGTTCTTGACGAACCAGATGGCTGCGATACATAGCACGGCATAACCGATGAACAATGAACCCGTACCGAAGTAGTTCAACAATGGTGGGAACGTCAATGAAACAATGGCGTTGGCACCCCAGTTAACAACGGCTCCGAATGAGTTACCCAAACCACGAATGTTCAATGGGAAGGACTCACCGATCATCACCCACATAACTGGTCCCCAAGTTGCTGAGAAGAAAGCGATGTAAATCGTCAATGCAATCGCGCAGATGTAAGCTGCGGCTTGTGATTGACCTGAGAAGTGCATTGAGAATGACATGATGAAGAGTGAAATACCCATTCCCCAAGCACCCCAGATCAACATCTTCTTACGGTCAACCTTGTCCATCATCTTCATGGCAACCCATGTCACGATAACGTTAAAGACACCAATTCCAATGTGGGCAATCAAAGCGGCACTGACACCAAAACCAACATCAGTAAAGATTGTTGGGGCATAGTACAAAACCGTGTTACATCCCATGACTTGTTGGAAGATTGCCAATCCCATGGCCATTACCAAGACCGGACGGGCCATCAAACCAAACAATTCCTTGAAACCACCGTTAGCCATTGATGCTTGCAACTTAATGTCAGCCAATTCATCCTTAGCGGCTTCTGAGTTGTCTTGCAACTTTGTCAAAACAGCCAAAGCTTCGTCTTCTTGACCCTTACGAACCAAGTAACGTGGTGACTCTGGCAATGCGATACCACCAAAGAACATCAAAATTGATGGTACAGCGGCCAATCCCAACATCCAACGCCAACCAAGGTCAAAGCCTGACAACGCGTAGTTAGAAATGTAGGCCAACAAGATACCGGTCATGATCATCAATTGGAACATGGTTCCGATTCCACCACGCTTGTCGGCGGGTGCCAATTCTGACAGGTAAGTTGGGATCAACGCTGATGCACCACCAACGGCGATTCCCAAAACGATACGTGAGGCAACCAACAACTCAAAGTTATGAGCGACGGCTGATCCCAACGCACCAACGATAAAGATAAGTGATGAGACCATCAACAACTTACGACGACCGTACTTATCTGATGAAGGTCCAATAATAGCTGCTCCGATGATAGCTCCCAGCAAAACCGCTGACACTACCCATCCTTGTTGCCATGAACCCAAATTCAATTGCTTCTCGATGAAAAGAATAGCTCCTGAAATAACACCTGTGTCATAACCGAAAAGCAATCCACCCAAGGCACCAAAGAAATAAATCAGACTTGTTGAAAGTGACTTTTTCTCATTTGTCATGTTTCCGTTCTCCTGAACTAATATAAAATAAATAAGTTAATTTATCGATACAACCAACCTCTACATCAACTATAATACTCATTTTGAAAGCGCTTGCAAGCGAATTCACTTATTCTGCTATATTTAGTCGCAAATGGTCAAAAAACGGTCATCCACTTCTGGATGACCGTTTGAAATTCGTCTAGAATAGTGGACAATCAGCTTTTCGCAACGACAGATCACAGTTCAGCATCTCTCTGACGAACAAACAAGATAACTAATTTATGGAATCTGTTTTCAATTCCAACGAATACACTATGGATAAGTTTATCTATCCCACATCGTTTAAATAATTGCATTCTGGTAAATTCCATCACCAAAGCTCCTAAGAACATTATCGTCGTTATCCCTAAAACCCATAATAATTGCTGTACAGGATTGTAAGACTTAACCCACTCCAGTTGATTTTTTAATAAGTCATAAAGATAAGATCCATTGATAATATACGCACCAAAAGTCAATGAACCTAATCCCGCCACAAATCGTCCTTTCGAATCAGGCAATTTAAAACGTCTTATTGATTCAAACAGGGCAACACTTTGCACAAACACCCATGGGGAATTATAGCTTATTATCCTTAACGGGCCATAGCCCATCTCTGAAACGTAAAATTCACCAACTAAATACGCAACCGGCATCACAAAAAACAAAGTCATCAAATATTTCGTTTGTATTTTTTGGAGCGGTTTATATATTTTTAGGTATCCACCAACCATATACATTATGGCTAACCAAAAGCTAGAGTAACCACTCAATAAAAACCAACCATCAACGTATCCTAACGTACATGCAACAATTAGGAAGCCAACAATCAATTTAGTCAAGTATAACTCCGACAAATGCTGCATCCCCTTATTAAGAAACGGCGCCATTAACAACATTCCAATGTACGCGTTAACATACCAATATCTCACAGAAAAAATTGATAAAACATTTTCCAAAATGTTTCCCAATGTAATTTTTTCTACAAATGGAATGCACGCAAATACAATAAAGATAGACCAAAACATTGTTTGAACAACTACATTAAATAATCGCTCATAATTAATTTTTCTTGTGGCCATTAAATATCCTGTAATCATCGCAAACATATTAACTGCAACAATCCCTAAATTTTCAATATACCACATGCTAAAAAAAGCTCTTGATTTGTATGTCTCCTCCAGAACGCCACCGTTCCAAAGATTGTGAATCAAAAAAACCATAAAAATGGCCACTATTCTCGCTAAATCAACACCATATTCTCTTCTCAAAATCCTTTCCTCCACACTCTTTTAGTTTAAAAGTCTAAAGAAATAAGATGATTATTTTTTGAACAAAAGAAGGACGATAATACTTTGTGATTTAAAGATGCTTTTAAATATCAACTAAAATTTTTCTTATTAATTGCTAACCAAATATAAACGCCCTGTTGTTTATCATTTAAGATTGATAAACAACAGGGCGTAGCCTCACTTATCTAATTAGTTTAAAACAACAATTCTTTCTGGGTTACGACATAAGCTGCACCGATTGGGTCACCAAAGCGTTGCACGCCCTTAGCGTCGACCAGGAAGTCAAAGCTGGCCAAGTCACGCATGGCTTGCTCAACCGCGGCCGGTGCCAAATTCTCATCAACATCCTTCAACTTCCAGTGTGCCTTAGCCCCTGGCTTGTCCGTGTTCTTAGCTGCAAATACCAAATCTAATGTCTTCATGTTAATTTCCTCCTCGTTTTGAATTACGCAACAACCGGCACGTTCTTGGCGGCGACGACCTTGATTTCCGTCACAGCTGGTTCCACACCCAATACCTCGACAACCTTGGCGAACTGACGCAATTGCGCCTCCGCCGTCCCTGGCTTGACGTAGAACGTCCGAGTGATCATCTTGTCGTTGGCGGGGTGATTTCCCGTGAAACGTACCTTAACAACTTCCATTACTTGGTTTTCTGACATTTTTGCTGTCCTCCGTATTTTGATTTTGAGTACCCGTGGCCACTTCGACTCGTTCTGAGTTATCAGCTTTATTTGCTGACACCTATACTAACGAAACGAGGGGCGCAAAATGTCGCAAAGTCGTTGAATTTATTTTTGGCGGGTCGTTTTATTGTTCATTGCAAGTCGCCGCTTCGCGCCGAGGCATGGTGGGTGGGGCGTGACTTCGCCAAAGATTATAAGGGGTAAACTCCGCCGGCACGAGCACCGGCTAGCTCCCAACTAATTGCGCTAAGGGTTAGGGTCTGCTCGCCTTATCTAACCGGTGGTCGGCCGAACTTGTGAGTTCACCCCTTATAATCACTACGTCACACCCCACCCACCACGCCAGCAGCCGAGATGTTCTTAATTTGATTCGTTTAACTTGAGATTGAGCACGAAAAAGGCAGACCCTCAGAGAGTCTGCCTACAGTTTTATTAGTTATTCAAGTATGCAATCATCCGCTGTTGTGCAGCAATGATTATTGCCAGCATCTCTTGCACAAATAGCGTTGCTTCAGCCCGATTACTCGGTCTGCTTGCTTCTTGAAACGCTTTATAGTACTTGCGCACATTTTTTGAAATCTCGGTAGATATAGATAAGCCGGTTAATTCATCCAAGGACTGTGCTAGATCACTAGCGAGTAAGTATCGTCCAAACCGACCATTGCCGTCATTAAATGGATGAGTATTCTCAAACATAAAATGCGTAATAATCGCCTTAAAAACCGGGTCCACAGACAACGTATTTCTAAATGAAATCACTGCCTCAAGGACTTCATTAATTTCTATTTCTGTTTTTGGTGGTTCGTGAGTCGTTTCAAATGGTGTACCGATTCTGACTTCCCTGTCACGAAATAATCGACCGTCTGGTAAATCAGCATTGCCAATTTCATTTTCTAACAGATCATCATAAATCACTCTGAAATCTAACAACTTGGCAATTTCGAGTGGGGCACGGTTGGATACAGCCAGATACCGTCTCGCACTACCCGACAATCGTGCAGTTACCCGCTTCACCGGATTATTAACCACCGCCTCCAACGCGGTTGCATCAACTGATACGTCCTCAATTGCATTGGTATATATAATTTCATCAACCACCAACCGTTTCACTAAATGGCTTCGTTCGTCATCTGACAATGCCTGTTTTAAAATCGTGAGTTGCAAGGAATTTTGAGCAATTCCTGCGCGTAACTGTTTTATTTGCTGAGTCATCACCATAAAAAGAGGATCTGCTGAACCGCCTAACTCGCTTTGATTAAACAGCTTTGGGGATAGATTTGTAACAACTGTCGCTTCATCGTTGATGCGTCGTTGATATTCTCGCTCCAAGCCAACGGTTCGGCGCTCGACTGCCTCATTAAGTTGATATTTATACTTATTCAACAATTGATGCTTTGCCATACCCATGACCCCTTTTTTCGTTTGGATAGCAATAAATCCCGAAAATAGCGCTTTTCGGGATTTTTAAACTAATTATGCAACTGCTTTAATGTGGATACTGAGCCCCACGCTCGTAAACCTGTTCTGGTTCTTGGCTGATACGCTCGAACTTGTTCAAGGCAGTAATCAACGCCATTTCTTCGTCAGTTAGTGCGAAGTCATAAACATTACCGTTTTCAACTACACGCTCAGGACGTGATGACTTTGGAATAATGCTTGTGCCACGTTGGACGTGCCAGCGCAAAACAACTTGCGCGGGTGACTTTTGGTACTTCGCTGCAATGTCAACAATCACAGGCTCTGCCAAAACTGATCCACGGCCCAATGGCGCCCATGCTTGCGTCACAATGTGATTATCTTGGTGATACTGCAACAAGGCGTCCTGCGTCAAATGAGGGTGGTTCTCGACTTGGTTAACCACGGGTTGTTCATTGGCCTTGGTTGACAAATATTGCAAGTGAACCATGCCGTAATTTGACGTACCAATCGACTTCACTAACCCTTCATCCTTCAACCGTTCAAAAGCACGCCACGTCTCAAAGAAGTGTTGGTGTAATGGCCAGTGAACCAATAGCAAGTCAACGTAGTCCATATCTAGTTCGCGTAATGAGGCTTCCACAGAGGCCAACGTTGCATCGTAACCTTGATTAGCTTCTGCGACCTTTGTCGTCACAAACATCTCGTCACGTGGTAATGAGAGCTCCTTAATTGCAGCCCCCAGCATCCCCTCGTTCTTGTACATCTGCGCCGTATCAAATAGACGATAACCACTTTCCCAGGCCGACTGGACGACACCAGCTAGCTCCGCTTGGCTTGTGACCTTATATAATCCAAGTCCTTGCAACAGCATCTCATGGCCATCAGCAAGGGTTACCTTTGTTGTTAAATCAGACATGTTAAATCCCTCCACCATTCATTTTACCCGATTTTGTCCGCACAAATATAACTTTTCTATGACTTATACATCGCTGCTAAACACATCTTGGCTACCACAACTGACCGGGGTTGTAGCCGGAGCGCTCAAAACTCGGCAACATGCCGCATGGCCGGCGTCATTCAGTAAAGTCCACACAGGCCTTG
>NZ_KQ970393.1:55951-57722 GCF_001579105.1 Weissella sp. DD23
CTACGACCCCGGTCAGTTGGTTCCCACCTACACACAAAAGCGACGCCTTTGGGGACGTCGCTTTTGCTTTTGAGATTTTTAAGTTATTTTCGAGATGTATTTTGAGAGTGTTCGTTAATTTGTTAAGTTAAAACGTTTTGGGTTTGTTTTTAATTAATTAGTCCTTGATGTCAACGTAAGTCAACTTGAACATGTTTGACAAGTCTTGCAATTGCTCGGCTGTAATCTTGAATGACAAGACCGTGTGGTGACCACCACCAACTGACATCCAACCAACAGCACCCTTGTTCAAACCTTGCTTAGGCGTCCACAATTGCTTAGCCACTGGCAAGTGAGGCATTTCAGCTTCTGGCTTGTTACCAGTTACATCGTATGACATCAACTTGAACTCGTTACCGTAGTCGGCCATCGTGGCGTCGATTCCGTCACCTTCCATACCAGTGAAGACCAAACGTGCAGGATCGTCCTTACCACCGATTCCCAATGGGTGAACTTCAACACGTGGCTTGTCTGAAGCAATCGTTGGGTCAACTTCCAACATGTGTGAGCCCAAGATAGCTTCGTGACCCTTACGGAAGTCCAATGTGTAATCTTCCATGAAGACCGTTGACTCGTTGTGGGCCATGATCTTCATCAAGCGTACCAAGGCAGCCGTCTTCCAGTCACCTTCACCAGCAAATCCGTAACCTTCAGCCATCAACAATTGTGCTGCCAAACCTGGCAATTGCTCCAAACCGAACAAGTCTTCGAAGTTGGTCGTGAAGGCCGTGTAACCATTCTTGTCCATGAAGTGCTTGATACCGAAGTACTCACGCAATTGGTACTTCACGTTGTGCTCAAACTTTTCTGGTGTATTGTCGCCGATAACGAAGTCGTATTCCTTTTCCAATTCAGCGTACTTAGCATCGATGTCGTCAGGGTTAACGGCATTAACCGCCTCAACCAAATCACCAACAGCCCAGTAATCAACCGTCCAACCGAACTTGATTTGTGCTTCAACCTTGTCACCGTCAGTAACAGCCACGTTACGCATCTTATCACCGAATGTCACAACCTTAATCTTGAATGATTCGTTGTAGGCAACTGCTACGTCCATCCAGTTAGCAACGGCTTCTTGCACTTCTTGGTCAGCCCAGTGACCTGAGATGATCTTGTTGTTGATACCCAAACGGGCGTTGATGAAGGCGTACTCGCGGTCACCGTGGGCTGATTGGTTCGTGTTCATGTAGTCGAAGTCAATCGTGTCGTAAGGCAAGTTGTTCAAGAATTGCGTTGCCAAGTGCAACAATGGCTTTTGCAACAATTGCGTACCACGGATCCAGTTCTTAGCTGGTGAGAACGTGTGCATCCACGTAATTACACCGGCAACTGAATCGTCGAAGTTAGCTTCCTTCATGGCAGCTGCAATGTTTTCTGATGTCGTTGCCACCAACTTGAATTCAACTGGGTATGGCAAGACACCTGATTCATTCAAGCCATAGACAATCTTCTTCGCGTTTGATTCAACTTCTTGCAACGTCTCAGGTCCGTACAAGAATTGTGAACCCGTGATAAACCAGAACTTGTAGTTGTTAGTGTTAAACATAATCATTATTCCCCTTAAGTAATTTCCCGAATGTTAGTTAGTAACTTCTGTCTTCTTTTGACCGTAATAGGCGTTCGCACCGTGCTTACGCAAGTAGTGCTTATCCAACAACGTTTGTGACATGTGCACGTTGTGTGGGTTCAACATCATGGTGTGGTAGGCCATTTGTGCAACTTCCTCCAACAC
>NZ_KQ970393.1:57945-67258 GCF_001579105.1 Weissella sp. DD23
ACCAGAACCGCTGGTACTTCGTTAGGGTCGATGAAACGGTCTTCAAACGTCTTTACAATGACATTTCCCGTCTCCAACTCGTAAGCCCCATTAATTTCAGCTTCCGTCATTAATGACGTGGCTGGAATATCACCGTAGAACGTATCCGCGTGTGTTGTACCAGCTGCTGGAATATCCACGCCAGCTTGCGCAAATGAAACAGCCCATGGTGAGTGCGTGTGCACAATGCCACCGATATCTGGGAATTCCTTGTACAAGACACGGTGTGTGTCCGTGTCGCTTGAAGGGTTCAAATCTCCTTCAACGACATTCCCGTCCAAATCAACGACAACCATGTCATCTGGCGTCAAATCATCATAATCAACCCCAGATGGCTTAATCACGAACAAACCACTTTCGCGATCAATTTCTGAAACATTTCCCCAAGTAAACTTAATCAAATCGTGCTTTGGCAAAGCCATGTTTGCCTCATACACGCGCTGCTTCAAGTTCTCCAACATGAATTTCATCCTCCTCTACTGTTGCAACTACCGGTTCGTCCGAGATGGCATCAATGGCGGCCTTTTCGATCGCGATACCGTCCTTGTAACGGACCATAAATTCTTCAAAACCAGCGACGTCAACTGGGTCAGGTGCCATCGTTGTACTGTCTTGGTTCGCGAAGACACGGTTCTCCAAGAAGTCCGCCAATGACTCACCAGCTTCACGCATCGTCACATATTGTGACAAGATTGCCATTCCCCAAGGGCCACCTTCACCAGCGTTCGTCATCAACGTCACTGGGGCGTCCATAACTGCGGCCAAAATCTTTTGACCAACAACTGGTGTGTTGAAAATACCACCTTGGGCAACAACTGAGTCCATCACAACATCTTCTTGCTTCAAGATGTCCAACCCAATCTTAACGGCACCGAAAGCTGAATAGAGGTGCATGCGCATCAAGTTAGGCAAGTTGAATTCCGCATTTGGCGTGCGGACAAATACCGGACGACCTTCGTTAACACCCGTGATGTTTTCACCTGAGTGGTAACCGTAGCTTAGCAAGCCACCCGCGTCTGGGCGGGCATCCAAAACGGAACGGAACAAGGCACCGTACAAGTCATTGGCACTCAACTCAACGCCAATAGCTTGTGCGAATTGCTTAAACATCCGAGCCCAAGCATTAATTTCTGATGAGCTGTTATTGGCGTGAACCATGGCAACTGCTGAACCATCAGGCGTCGTCACCATATCGATATCTTCGTGGGCTTGTGACAAAGCCTTTTCCAAGACGATCATGGCAAAGGCTGATGTACCAGCTGACACGTTAGCCGTACGCTGCTTAACTGAGTTCGTCGCAACCATTCCTGTACCAGCGTCTCCTTCAGGTGCTGCGGCAACCGCACCACCAACCAGCAAACCGCTTGGATCCAGCAACTTAGCACCCTCGTCTGTTAAGCGGCCGGCCTCTTCACCAGCTGACTTAACCGTTGGCAAGATGTCGCGTAACGTCCAGTGATATTGTTGGACTGACTTCAACTCGTTGAACTTGTTCAACATGCCTTCGTCATAATCGACCGTGTTTGAATCGATTGGGAAGACCCCTGAGGCATCCCCAACACCCAATACCTTTTCACCGGTTACTTGCCAGTGCACGTAACCAGCCAACGTCGTCATGAAGTCGATATCCTTCACGTGCGCCTCTTGGTTCAAGATAGCTTGGAACAAGTGGGCGATGCTCCAACGCTGTGGAATGTTAAAGTCGAACAACTCTGTCAATTGGCTAGCGGCCTGACCCGTGATGGCGTTACGCCAAGTTCGGAAAGGTACCAACAAGTTGCCGCCCTTATCAAAAGCCATGTAACCGTGCATCATCGCTGCGAAACCAATTGATGACAAGTTACGGATAACTGTGCCATATTCGATGTTGACTTGATCCGCCATATCGCGGTAAGCATCTTGGACACCTGACCAGATATCTTCTAGTGAGTAAGTCCACACGCCATTTTCAAGCTTGTTTTCCCATTCATGACTTCCAACAGCGATTGTTGAGAAGTCTGTGGCAACCAAGACAGCCTTGATACGAGTTGAGCCGAACTCAATTCCCAAAGCGGCTTGACCGTTCATAATTTCGTTTTGAATTTGTTCTTTATTCATTATTCCGTTTCCCCTCAAACGAGAATCATTTTGCGTTTTGTAATCGTTTACATGAATTATATTAAATCACTTGTCCGTACAAATCAAGAACAAATTCGAACAATTCACAATTGGGACATATAAATCACAGTTAATTCACGTTAGTTGTCCGGATTAAGTCGTTTAAAACGCCTATTCTCGGGCATTTCTTTAATTCCGGACAAATGTAGCGGTTGTTTTAATTTTGCGTACAAATGTTGGTTGTTGGTAGTTTAAACGGTGCGTTGTTACGTTTATAGCGTGTCGTCGCGTTGCGACGAGGCATAGGGGTGCGGGATTAGCTTCGACAAAGATTGCATCTAGGCAACTCCGCCGGCGCGAGCACCGGCTAGCTCCCAAATAATTGGGTTAAGGGTCTGGTTCCGTATCGCCTTGTCTAACCGGCGGTCGGCCGAACTTGTGAGTTCCCTACCTGCAATCGCTACGCTAATCCCGCACCCCTATGCCAGCAGCCAAGTTATTCTATGTTTGTTTGATTGTCATGGATATAATCAAACACGGCAGAGAACATCCTGACACTACACAAAATCCCCATTTCACTTAATCGTGATCTGGGGATTTTTCTTCTACGTATATATTTAAATATAGATATGTCTGTAAAACCATCTATGCACCGCTACACCTGGAAGTGGTACACGGTTTCGCAGAGAGGCTAGTGATATGACTAACGAAAACAACAACTTGCCCCGATTGATTGAGGAGCAAATAAAACAATACCCACAGAACAGACGCCGACCTGTAAATAAGGTGGTATATGCGAATCGATACTTCGCATTGGAGAACAACATTAAAGAGAACACATTCAGCATCGTTGCTAATGATTTGGTGTTCTCTGCGATTCCCTATGACACGGCCCGATACTATATCGAGCGTGCCGCGCGTTACTCAATGTTGAGCCCAGAGAAAACTCGACGGTATTTAGAAAGCCACGAAGATAACATCAAAACATACATTGGCAAAGCTTTAATGCAGCAAGCCGGCGTTATGTATCCTTATGGACCCGATGTCGATGAGTTCGTCGCTAAAAACGAAACACACATAACTGCTGAGTACCATAAAATCTTTGAACATCCTTTATTTGAAATTCAAGTTCTGGGGCGCCTGATGCAACATGACTCAACCGGTCCATTATCTGCTAATCTTGCTGGTAAGTTCCTGTACGACAGCAATCGGTTCACCGGTATTATAGGCTACATCTCGGAATACATGAAGTTTATCGCCCAAGTTACTGATGATCTGCAGATTTCTACCGATGGTTCGGGTGTTATGTCGTTGTCCGAAGGGACGAATCTTGAGAATTTATATGTGTCTGCAGATACAGACCTGACCCGCGTGTCGGAATTATTACCTGCAGGAACGGCGGCCGGGTTTAACTCGCGCGCTGTGTCTAATATAAATGAAGGTCAATATGATGATCCCGACACGCAAATTTTGTTAAAGTCTGTTGTTGGCGCAGAATTGTCTAAAGCACGTCAAAACTATACGGCACACTCAGTAAACCCTAAACTTATTGATCCGTACTACAAAATTGTGTTGCCAACGTCAAATAACAATAAAATCAACGTTGTATCCGACATCCACGCCGGTGTAGCAAATAAGAATCTGACTTCGTTACCATTCAGCAATGATAACTTCAACATCATTGCCGGCGACGCGTCTGATGGTCGCGTGTCTGACAAAAATATCAAAGGGATATACGTTATTGGAAATCACGATATGACCGATGTGTTAGCTGGCACGATCGTGTCGAAAGACGACACATTGGCAAAGTATCGTGACTATCAATGGTTCCAATTGCTGGTTGCGAATCTTGGAAACGATGCATGGCCACTACTTCCTGCTGGTGACAACGACATCTATGCCTATATCGCCGATGACGTTCAGTCTAGATTTCCACAGTTAAAGGTGTTGAACAATGAAAGTACGATGTACGCCGGCGTACGTTATGCTGGTTTGACGGTCCCAATTCGTTTTTCAAATCAGGCGACTGAGCAGCAATGGATTGCCGATGAATTGATTCGAATCCTGGGAGATGACACCACCACACCAACAGTTGTAGTTAGTCACGCCCCCATCTTCAATGAATTGAGCATGCTGTCAAAAAAGAGCAAATCGTTCAATGATAAGTATGCTTTGTCCAATAATCAGCTGGCCAAGATATTCACGCAGTACAACGTCGTTGGCGTGGTCCACGGACACCATCATATTCCAGCTGCTCAAGCGAACTGGCATAAGATTGTTAAACAGTTCGGACGACCTATGTTTGTTATCGACTCAATTTATGCCAATAACAATACAGGCCAAGAATTAGAAAAAGAGTTCACTCGTCAGCGCCGCGCTGCAGAGTCAGAAAAACGGAACAACCCAAATCAACTAGCTGCACGTAAAGCCCGTATCGAAGCCAAGACCCGCGAATACACTGTAGATGATGATATTAAACAAGTCGTTGGCCTGACCTATGAGAAGCCACGTAATCGTTATACTGTTGATAAAACTATCGATGGCAAGCATATACGTAAACGCTTCTTAAATAAGGCTGAAGCAATTTCTTATCTGAACCAATTGAACGGACATTAATCAAAGCCACCGCATTGTACTAGTTTGCGGTGGCTTTTTACATGGTCAATCCGCAACTATTTCCGTGGTTTAGTAACCACTCCTCAGAACGTGGATAAGACGACTAGCAAGAAGATTTTGAAACAAATTGACTTCACCAAAAATAACAAGTCGCTGTAGTTGCACTTTAAATTTTTGGTTTCCAAAGGCACTTTATGAGCGTTTACTATTACAAATAGGTATGTATTTCGCCATTTGTCATAGATTCAAAATTCCGATCAAACAAAAATCCCAGCAAGCCTCGCTGGACTTACTGGGATAATTTTGGAATTATTAGCCTAAAAAATCTCTCACAATTTTTAAGGGTTAATTGGCGTTACGCCTGGGATTCAGTTACCTGCTCCACGGGGCCACCCGCTGCCTCTTCGACTGGGTTAACCTTCTTCTCACGCTCCAAGAAGAATACGGCTACCAACGTGATAACCATAACCACAGCTGACATCATCAAGTACGTTGATTGGTAACCAACCTTGTCGTACATTGATCCAGCGACTGTTGAGAAGATAAAGACTGAGATTTGCTTAGCAAAGTTAGATGCCAAGGCGTAAACTGTTGCGTACAGACGGATGTCGAAGGCGCCTGAGATGTACTTCATGATTGAAACCAACAACAATGGCATTTCGAAACCAGCTAGCAAACGGAAGAAGACAATCCACTCCCATGATGGTGCCATGGCTGATCCGAAGATACGCACGAACGTCAAGAATCCGTAAATCAACAAACCGTTACGCGCACCAATCTTGTTGATGATGTAAGGCATCGGAATCATCAAGCACAATTCAATCACTGTTTGCGCTGAGTTCATGTATGAGTACATGATTGTTCCTTGTGAGTCAGTCTCAAAGAACGTCTTGAAGAAGACGATAAATTGTTGGTCGAACACGTCGAACAAAGCTGAGGCACCCATGTAGAACAAGGCCAAAATCCAGAAGTTACGCAACTTGAAGATTGAGAAGATATCCTTCTTAGTCAACTTTTCGTTTGAAGCACCCATTGCAGCGGCTGCGTTTGAGAAGTTAATCTTCGTTGAGAACAACAACAACATCGTCAACAAAACAGCTGACGCCGAGCAGGCCCACCAGATAGCGTTTGGTTGCCACAAGAACAAACGACCGGCTACCAAAGCTGATACGGCTCCGGCAACTGATCCACCCATACGCGAGTGACCAAACTCAAACTTGTTTGCCAATGAGGCACGTTGTACGTACTGCTCAATAACTGACACACCACCATTCAAGATGAAGGCCAACACAATACCAGTTACGATTGAAGCCAAAACTGGGCTGATGGCCAAGATTGGCATGAAGGCCCATTGGAAGTAAGGGCCGATAAAGATTCCAGCAATTGCAATCGTAATTAACAACGTCTTTTTAAAGACCAACTTATCGGAAATAACTCCGAACAACGGTTGGAACAGCAATGACATTCCAGCCATCAATGAGAAGACCACCCCTGATTGCGCGCCTGATAGGCCAGCTTGTTGACCTAACCAAAGCGTCAAGAATCCATATGTAATCGCCCAAATAAAGAAGTAACTAAAGTGCGAAGCCGCAAATCCCCAGAAATGCTTGCTCTCCTTAACAACTTGACTCATGATAATCCCCCTGAGTTTTCATTCAATTAGTTAAAAGTAAATGGTTGTGGCTTGCCAAACACTGGGAAGCCTTCATCGTCCCACTCAAATGGTTGTACCATCGTGTGGCGGTTTGGATCATACAAAGGATCACCCTTGATATCCAGGTAGTTACGCACGTGGTAAACCAACAAATCGGTTTCACCATCTTCAGCAACCGTAAATGAGTTGTGACCCGGACCGTACAAACCGTTTTCCATATCTGATTGGAAAACAGGGTGGTCCAACTTATGCCAGTTTGCAGCGTCTAAGACATCCTTGTCATCTTCGATCCACAACATCCCCATCGCGTAGTTTTCATCAGTGGCCGAGCCAGAGAACGTCAAGAACACCTTGCCGTTACGCTTCAAGATAGCTGGTCCTTCGTTCACCCAGAAAATCTTAGTTTCCCAGTCGAACTCTGGCTTTGACAACATAACTGGCGCCGTCTTCAACGTCCATGGATTTTCCATTTCAGCGATGTACAAGTTTGAGTTACCCTTAATCTCCGGGTCCTTTTGCGCCCAAACGTAGTACAGCTTGTCGTTTAATTCAAATGACGTTGCATCCAGGGCAAATGAATCAAGGTGCGTTTCAATTTGTCCCTTTTCAACCCAGTTTTCTTCTGTTTCCATTGGGTCTTCTGCGTCGCACTCGATGGCAAACATGCGGTGTTGGAACATGCCGTTTTCATCAAATGCCGTTGTATGTGAAGCAGCATAGTACACATACCACTTACCTTCCGTGTAGTGTAACTCTGGTGCCCAAATCAATTCGCTTTGTGCGCCGGTCCCTGAATCGTGCTTACGCCAGATTGTGCGTGGCATTGCGTGAGCCAAACCATCAATCGTCTTCGCACGACGTAACTCAATCAAGTTGTAAGCTGGTACCGAAGCAACAAAGTAGTAATAACCATCCGTGTGCTTGTAGATATATGGATCAGCACGTTGGATGATCACTGGGTTTTCGTAGCGAACTGTCATATCTGTTAAACTCCTAAAATTTCTTGAAAGCGTTTTCTTTCTTTTACGAGTATTATTAAAACACTTGTACGGACAACTTACAACCCCAAAAGCATTCAGTTCACGTTCAATTCACATTTTCTTAAACTTTGATACATTTATCACAAATTAAAAATACGGTTTTTTAGTTAGAAAAACGCCTATTTATAGGCGTTACGTATAATTTTAGGCCTGTTTTGTACCAGAATGAACTTTACGCTAGTGATTGTTGTCCGTTATTCCGGATGCGCTTACATTTGTACGGACAATGATTGATTATTGCTTATTTACGTCTGTTTTTCATAACAATTCACGGTTTTGTCTAACACAACCGGACAATTACTTGTATAATGAATATCATAAATAAACACGACAGAGAGATTGGGTCTAATATGGATACGAAATACGATATCGTTAAGAAAGGGCTTCGAGATGATATACTTTCTGGTAAATACGCCATTGGCGACAAATTACCAACCGAAGCTAACTTAACCGAACAATATGGCGTCAGTCGTTATACCGTCCGTCGTGCAACCAGTGATTTAGAACAAGAACATTTCCTCTACCGCGTTCAAGGTGGTGGTATGTATGTTGATGATTGGAATAAAGCGCCGGCAACAACTTCTGACAATAAGGTCATCGGGGTGATTACAACCCACCTAGCCGACTATATCTTCCCTGAGATTATCAGCGGCATCGACCGCGTGATTTCAGATGAAGGCTACTCGCTCTTCATTAGTAATACGCACAACACGTATGAACGTGAGCGCCAAAGCCTGATGCGCATGATTGAAACAGGCGTGAACGGGTTGATTATCGAACCAACCATGTCCGCTTTGCCAAACGCCAATAAAGATTTATATGATCAAATTCGCGAACTTGGCATTCCGACCGTCTTTATCAATTCTACTTATGAACATTTCGACTTCCCCTACTTGGAGGTGGACGATACCAATTCAGAAGCTGATTTGATTAATCACCTGATTGCACAGGGACACGAGCGCATTTTGGGCGTGTTTAAGGTCGATGACGTCCAAGGCGCGCACCGTATGCAAGGTTTCTACAAGGCATATCAACAGCACCCGGCGATTGCGTTGCACAGTAACATCATCATGTATCAATCAAACGATGAGGCTAGCAATGCACAAAT
The DNA here is from genome assembly GCF_001579105.1 of Weissella sp. DD23. NCBI lineage: Bacteria > Bacillati > Bacillota > Bacilli > Lactobacillales > Lactobacillaceae > Weissella > Weissella sp. DD23. The sequence continues at coordinate 66,500 of NZ_KQ970393.1, forward strand.
CTTGAATAAGATTGAAACACACTTGGAATCCGCTGATCGACCAACTGCCTTGGCTTTGTACAATGATGCCTTGGCCATTCAAACGATTGATTTGGTGAAATCACTTGGTTTGCGGGTACCAGAGGATATTGCGATTGTCGGATTTGACGATTATGCGATGTCTCACTACATGACGCCAAGTCTAACGACGGCGCGTCACCCACAAGGTAAGATGGGGCGTGATGCTGGGCGGATGCTCCTTGAGTTGATCAAGGGCCACCCCGTGGAAAACGTCCGCTACGATAGCGACATTATCATTCGCGATTCATCTAACCATCACGTGAATTAACACAAAAAGAGCTACTGTTGGTAGCTCTTTTTTGTTCTCTGTCAAACCGAACGCCTCATGAGCAGATTATTTGAAACAATTCTGTAACAATAGGATAATTGATGTACATTAACGTGAGTCATTCTTATATAGGAGGGTTTCGGTTATGTACTATCTGGTTAATAAACAAGCAACAACGTTAACATTCTATTTTGAAGACGGCACACAAGACTTCGGTCTCGAACAATTATTTAACCTGAGTCGGCACGCATTTGCTGAAACGATTGCCCCCTATGGGATTGGCGAGCACATCGAAGAGGCAATGGCCTTCGAACAAACCTTTTCGGCTTACGAGCGCAAGGATTTGGAGATTGCGACTAAGGATGAATTGATTGACCTTGTCATTGCAGGCCAAGAGGAAGCCGTGGCCATTCGCAAGTCTAAGGAAGACA
>NZ_KQ970393.1:67386-94990 GCF_001579105.1 Weissella sp. DD23
TAGTTGTCGCAGGGCCATTTATCTTTCTATTAGTTTTGCTGGTTCTTGAAAGTATCGGGATGCCAAAGATGGCGGCTGAGATTTGTTCCTTGGTCTTAACCATTGGCCTGATTATCGCCTGGTTTATCCTAGTTTGGAGCAAGTGGGGGCGTCGTTTGGAGACACGGTTGGAGGATTCACTGGCCGATCATTTTAAGCGGCCTTCTTAACCGTTTGTGTGTTGTTGTGTCGTCGCGTTGCGACGAAGCGTGGTGATTAGGGCGTGACTTCGACAAAGATTGGCCTGGGTAAAATCCGCCGGCGCGAGCACCGGCTAGCTCCCAAATAATTGGGATAAGGATCGGGTTCCTGGCGCCTTATCTAACCGGCGGTCGGCCGAACTTGTGAGTTCACCCAGGCCAATCGCTACGTCACACCCCAACCGCCACGCCAGCCGCCAAGATATTCTTTGTTAGTTTGATTTTCATACGCATGAAAAAGAGGTCAGACCCGTGTGCGTTCTGACCTCTTTAATTTGGTTTGCTTAATCTAATTCTGGTATCGCTTCAGGCGCAACTTGTTCTGTTGCGATTTTTTGCTTTAATTGGCGAACAACCTTAAGCCAGGCTGGGACCAAGAAAATCAGTGATCCAATCCAAGCTAGTGGGTTGGCTAGGCTGGCTCCGAAGAAACCAAACCAAACGACCAATGAAAAGGCGGCGACTGAACGGACGACCATTTCACCGACACCGGCAAGGGTTGGCGTCTTAACATCGCCCAAACCTTGCAATGTGTAACGGAGTACAAATAGCGTTGCCAAGATAGCGTAGAGCGGTCCGTTTGCCCAGAAGTACAATTGCGCCAAATCCATGACTTCATGTTGACCCTGACCAACGAACAACGTGACCAAATCGCGACCGAAGGCGATTTCTAAGATTCCTAGAATCGTCCCAACAATCATTCCCATGGCCAACGCCACCTTCACGCCCTGCAGAATACGGCCATATTGACCAGCACCAAAGTTTTGCGCGGTATACGTAGCCATCGTCACACCAAATGACATCACCACCATGATGATGATTTGATCGACCTTAGAAGCCGCTGTATTGGCAGCAACGGCATCCGTTCCCAATGTATTCACAGCAGCAGCCAACGTGACTGACCCGATGGCAATAATTGATTGTTGGAAGCCCATTGGCACGCCGGCCAACATGTGCTGACGCAATTCACCCTTTGGCAACTTGAAATCCGCCCAAGTCAGATGCAACGTATCGGTATAACGACTAATGTGCCAGTGCGAAGCGGCAATCGACACAAACTGCGCCATCACCGTCGCAAAGGCCGCTCCTTCAACACCCCAACCAAACTTCAAAATCAAAATTAATTCAACCGTGATATTGAAAATCATCCCGACAATCAAATAGTACAGTGGCGCCTTACTATCACCAACCGCACGCATCGCGTTTGAGATAATATTGTAGCCCATCGTCGCAATCGTACCAGCCAAAATGATTGCAATAAACACGCGCGCTTCGACAAAAATGTCAGCAGGTGTTTGCATCAAGCGCAACAGCGGATTAATGAATGCCAAGCTCAAAGCTGTCAAAATAACTGACATGATAATCCCGGCAATAATACTTGTTGCATACGATTGGCGGACACCATTCATATCGTGGGCCCCAAAACGTTGAGCAGTGATAATCGACATCCCCGAACTAAACCCTTGTACAAATCCCATTACCAAAAACTGAATACTACCCGTCGCACCCACGGCGGCCAGTGACTTTACCCCCAGCGTTTGTCCAACAACCAACGTGTCAGAGATGTTGTATAACTGTTGTACCAAATATCCAATCACTAACGGAATGGTAAACATCATAATCAACTTTGCTGGGTTCCTCTTCGTCAAATCTTGCATGACTACAGACATCCCCCTCGTTCTTTTAACCTTATTAATTCATAGTATAGAGACTTTTTGTGTAAAGTGTGAAAATTCATGAAATTAGTGCAGGTTTGTAATGAAAAAGAGACGTACCGCCATAGCAGTCCGTCTCTTTTTATCATTAATTACAATGTAATGTTCTTTTCGGCAAGTTGCTTTTGCACTTCTGGGTGCGCCATAAACTCGTCGTAAGTCGTCTCGGCACGATCGATGGCACCTTGATCTGAAACCACGATAATGTGATCCGCAATCGTTTGCGCAAACGTGTGGTCATGAGACGTGAAGATGATACCACCCTTGAAGTTGATCAAACCATCGTTCAATGACGTGATTGACTCCAAGTCCAAGTGGTTCGTTGGGTCGTCCAAAACCAATACGTTTGGCTTCGTCAACATCAACTTAGACAACATAACGCGGACCTTTTCTCCTCCAGACAAAACATCCAACGTCTTTTCGGCGTCTTCACCCTTGAACAACATACGTCCCAACAAACCACGCAAGAACGTGTTGTCGCTTTCTTCCTTAGAAGCAAAGTCACGCAAGTAGTCCAAGATTGGCATTTCTGGCTTAGGGAAGTTAACATTCATGTCCTTAGCCAAGTAATCGTGAGACGTCGTGACACCCCAAGTAACCGTACCTTCATCAGGTTCGTCGTTACCGGCGATAATGTCCAACAATGCCGTTGCGGCAACGTCGTTTTCAGCCATCACAAGGGCCTTTTCGTTAGGGCGCACCGTGAATGACACGTTGTCCAACAACTTCACCCCATCAACTGTCTTTGACAAGTTTTCAACGCGCAACATATCGTTTCCGATTTCGCGTTGAATTTCAAAGTTGATGTATGGGTACTTACGCGTTGAAGGTTGGATATCATCAAGCGTGATCTTCTCCAATTGCTTCTTACGTGAAGTGGCTTGCTTTGACTTTGAGGCGTTTGCTGAGAAACGGGCGATAAAGTCTTGCAATTCCTTGATTTGCTCTTCCTTCTTGGCATTTGCTTGTGATTGCAAACGTTGTGCCAATTCTGAAGATTCCTTCCAGAAGTCGTAGTTACCAACGAACAACTTGATCTTACCGAAGTCAACGTCCAAAATCATCGTTGAAACGGCGTTCAAGAAGTGACGGTCGTGGGAAACAACGATCACGATGTTTTGGTAGTCAGCCAAGAAGTCTTCCAACCAAGCAATCGTCTTCGTGTCCAAACCGTTGGTAGGCTCGTCGAGGATCAAGATGTCTGGGTTACCAAACAACGCTTGGGCCAACAAAACCTTAACCTTGGTTACTTCGGGCAAGTCAGACATCATCATGTAGTGTTGATCTTCTGAAATTCCCAAGCCTTGCAACAATTGGGCCGCTTCAGTTTCAGCTGACCAACCGTCCAATTCTTCGAAACGAGCTGACAACTCACCAACCTTGATACCGTCTTCATCAGTAAATGGGTCGTGCGTGTAGATTTCGTCCATTTGGTTCTTCACGTCATACAATTCCTTGTGTCCTTGCATAACAGTGTCCAAGACCGTGAATGCGTCATAGGCAAAGTGGTCTTGCACCAATGATGACATACGTTCGTTAGCCTCCATTGAGACCGTTCCAGTCGTTGGTTGCAACTTGCCTTCCAAGACCTTCAAGAACGTTGACTTACCTGCTCCGTTGGCACCGATAACACCGTATGTGTTACCAGGCGTGAACTTCAAGTTAACGTCATCGTATAGCTTCTTACCAGTAAAAGATACTGATACATTTGAAACAGTTAGCATATTTGTTTACGTTTCCTTTTCTTCAATTTAATGTCATTTTCCATTATACAGAAAATGTGAACATTTTTGGTGGTGGGTTTTCCGGATTAGAATTTTTATTGGCACATTGCAAAATCCGCCGATAATCTAAAGTATATTTTAGATTATCGAGATTTTGCCCTTAATCTAAAATATACTTTAGATTACAGAAGTTTTCGCGTTAAGTTAAAGTATATTTTAGTTCACAGGAAGCCCCCATGATTGAACGTCCAAAACGCTAAACGAAACGGTCAAGTCACATACATTCAAGTAACTTATCAAATTCCGGAAAACCCAACCCGCGAAACCGACAATCTCCTTCACATTCGAGATAATTATGAGAAACTGTTGATTACACAAAATTATTTTGGCAATCCTGATATCGACGGCATCCCCGTCATCAATATCATCGACTGGTTGGTTAACGAAAACGACTAAAAATAAAGCGTTCGGGACAGAAATCTCTGCCTCAGACACAAAGCCACCAATCTGCCGATTTAAAATCGGCGGATTGGTGGCTTTTAAACGTTTTCCGACAGGCCGAACCCTTACTATAACGTCATCATGGGATTCGAAGCGCCTGTTGGCTCACTCTCTTTAACTATTCGTGCTTATTTCTTACCAATCAAGCTGACAAAATAAATGCCGGCTTCAATAATGGCAATGAAAAATGAGACGGGTAGGTTCAGCGTGTATGACAGCACAAGCGCCACCCAGACCCCAACTACGGCAAACAAAATAGCGAGGCCAATAATCTGCCAAACAGTCCGTCCCCAGCGCATTGCTGAGCTAGCCGGTAGAATCATCAAGATGAAAATCAATAATGATCCAACCACTTGGGCAGAAACCGCCACCGTTGTTGCCATCAAGGCCAAGAATGCCACTTCAATCAAGCGAATGTTCTTCAAACTAAATAGCGCCGTGCTGTAGTCGAAGGCAAAGTGGCGCAGTGGCCGAAACATTGCTAACCCGATTAACAAAACCAAGATAGCTAGCACGACCACTTCAACCACATCCGTGCGACTGATGCTGAAAATCGAACCAAACAGAATCCCCGTCGCAGCGGTGGCGTTCTTCTTTGATAAGGCCAGGAAGGCAATTCCTAGTCCAATCGCAATCGCACTCACCGCTGAAATTAGCGATTCGGACCGACTTTCTTTGACACCCATTTCACCAACGGTCATCGAGGCCCCAACAGAAAACAGGAGCATCCCCACCAAGGGCGACCAACTCATGTATAGCGCAAATGACGCCCCAGCAAACCCAATTTCACTCAATGTGTGGGTTAAAAACGACATCCGTCGCGCAACCACAAACGTGCCAACAAAGCCACTGACAATGGCAATCAACGTCCCCGCCACAAAGGCGTTTTGCATAAATGGATAATTAAGCATGATCTTGATTACCTACTTTCAATTTTGTCATATCAAGTTGGTCAATCGGACCAAACTCACTCCCATTTGGCGTCAACAACAAATAATCATCCGCATATTTACCGATAATATCTAAGTCGTGACTGACCATGATGGTCGTCAAATCGTGATGGTCACGATAATCGCGCACCACGTTCATTAATTCATACTTTGCCACATTATCCAAATTAGCCGTGGCTTCGTCCAGAATGAGCACGTTTGGATTTTGCACCAACGCCTGTGCTAAATACGCACGTTGGCGTTCACCACCCGATGCCGTATCAATCCGCGCATTTGCAATCTTGGTTAAATGCGTATCAGCTAGTACATGCTGGAGACGTTCTTTTTCAGTCGGTTTCAACCAGGGCAAAATCCCTTTGTCGAAACTCAACGATACAAAATCAGTTACTTTCAGCGGAAACGCCTGCATGTCTGGGCGATACTGCGGCACGTAGCTAATCATGCGATTTTTGACGTCAATTTGCCAGTCTAATTCACCGGCGGTTAGCTCTAACTGGCCTAAGATGGCACGTAGTAACGTCGTCTTACCCACACCATTATCCCCAATCAGTGCGAGCACGCGACCTTTTTCAAGTTTAAATGCGACATCTTGGTATAACCACCGCTCCCCAAACTGAATGCCTACCCCTGAACCAGTTAAAATTGTCATTACTTTAATGCCTCGTCCAATGCTTTCAATTGCTTATATTGCCACTCTGCATACGTATCACCCTTTGGTCGTGTTTCAGTCGCTTGCACAACCGGCACGTCATGATCCTTAGCATACTGCATAGCTTGTTTGGCTAACTTACCCGTTGATTGTGGATTGTAAATCACCACCGCCACCTTGCCATCATCAATCGCACTATTCCAAGCGCGAATGTCCGCTGGCGTCGGATCTTGGTGTTCATCAACCGCCTTTGAGAATGATTGGTTCAAGACCGTGGCCCCCAAATCAATCAACGTATTATCAAACACCGGTTCCGTTGCCATCACGTCCTTGCCCTTTAAATCAGCCTTCACTTGCTTTTGCATGGCTTGCAAGTCGGTTAAGCTAGCCATGTATTTATCCGCGTTGGCTTGGAAGTAAGCTTTTTTACTTGGTTCCAGCTGCGCATATGTCTTAACTAACTGCTTTGATAGACGTTCAGCTGCATCCGTCTTATACCAGAAGTGTTCGTTACCGATTGCGTCGTCATCATGGTCGTGATCCGTTTCATGGTCATGACCACCATCGGTATAGTGATACAACTTAGCTAATGACACAGCTTTGGCATCTTTATTTTGCTTTGCAAAATTCAGGCTCCAATTATCAAAACCGCCACCATTCGAGATGATGACATTGGCTTGTTGATAGAGCTTAGCATCTGATGTTGTCGGCTCAAATTCGTGTGGATCCATATCTGGATCATCCATCACACTGGTCACAGAACCTTGGTTACCTAAAATCGCCTTTGCGATTTCACCATAACTATCTAAACTTGCGACAACTTTGATTTTGCCGGACTGACGATCAGTGGCATTCTTCGTAGCGGCTTGATAAATCACGCCACCAATCATCGCAACAACGGCAACGGCCGGGATTGCCAATACCCAGCGACGGTTCTGTTTCTTCATGTCTATTTCCTCCGTGAAGTCGGTTGTCTATCAACCAACTCACTTCCTCTCAAGTCAATTAACTCGCAATTTCACCATAATTACGCAAGCTTGAAGTTACCTTAATGGCGTCCCTCGTAATTATCAGTTGTCTGTGTCCCCATGCAACCGATCAGCGACCAGCGTCAAAAAATGGCTAATCGCCGTTTGATCAGATTCGGTAAAGACCGCAAAGACATTTTGATATTCCGCTAATGTCTCACGGTGGCGTTGGGCGTGAGCTGAGGCCATTGAGATGCCTAGTCCCGTTAATGACCAACGACTCACACGCCCATCATCAGGATCTGGAATGGCGTTGACCATTGGATCATCTTCACCAGCCAGGCCCCTCATCGCCTTCGTAATTGCGGCACCAGACACGCCCAGTGCGCGGGCTAACTCTGAATTCGTTTGCGGTCCATTCTGAGCAAGGAGCATCAAAACGTGACCTTGCGTTGTCGTAATCGCTGAATTTGACTCACCTAACAAAATTTCGCGTTGGTTTTCTGCCATCACGCGGACATCATTTAAAAAATGATCTAACTGTTCTGCATATTCCTCTGTTGCCATGTCACCACATTCCTTTACCGGTTAATTAACCAGTTAAGAATAACACGGACTTACTTTTTTGACAACAGAAAAAAGGACGATTTCTCGTCCTTCATTACTTACATACGTTAGCTACGACAAATACTATCACAACGAATTAATGTACTCAGCTCTTTTTGATTGATATTCTTCTTCTGTAAGAATACCTTTATCCTTTAAGCGCTCAAGTTTCTCCATTTTTTCTTCGAAATAGTCTCCCTTGTCAGATTTAGCACTTTTTGATTCTTCTGTTTCCTGTTCGTGAAACTTACCATCTTCACCTAATTTAGAATTTAAAATCTTCTCAGCACTTAAAGCGTTGTTAACCAAAGCACCCGCTAAGTCAACTTGTGAATCCGTGAAATCATCAAAATCATCCGGCCAACTCGACGCAACTGAAATTCGGCCCGATAAATCAACATACGTTCTTGTAACCAGTTTCGTTCTCTCACGAACTTCCGATGTAATTGCCTTAACTGAATTAATTCCAGCTTGTACACTAGCGGCTTGCTTAAGCATATCCTCAGCGGCATCTGCATTTTTACCCCGAGCCCAGATGCCTGTTGCTATCGCCGATGCACCGCCAATTGCCCAGCCAATTGGTCCCGTCAGTGCCAGCAGTGCCGACCCTCCTGCCATCCCCGCACCTCCAGCTGCTACAGCACCACCGCCAAGCCATGCCAACGCAGCATTTGTAGCCGCAGCTCCGGTTAACCCACTAATAGCAGCACCTGTACTGGCGGTACCGATTGACATCGCTACGGCAGTCAAAGCTGTTCCGCCAAATGCCGCTACAGCACCACCAGTCGCTAAACCTGCAGCCAGTCCAGCTCCAGCTCCTTTTTGAATATCCGCAGATGCATTTTCTGCTTCCTTCAAAAGCTTATCATAACGCTCTAAACTAAGTGATAACGTTTGAATATCTTTATTAAAACGTTCTGGTGTATTCTTAATAGCATTAATTATTGATTCCACTTGACGTAAGTAGACAACTAATTGTTCCCGCTCTGATTGCAACTCCACGAACTCTTCTGTTAAACGTTGCGTTTCATAATTGTGATCAGATACCAACTTTTCCAACTTTGCCTTAGCATCCTTCTTAGCACTGATATTTAACGGATCAAATCCCATTCCAAATCCCTCCTAAATAATCTTTTAATTTTTAAAATACTTTTTTACATCTTCTCGACTTCGCAACACTCTGTCCCTATCTACACCTACTTCATCTGCATATTCTTGACTAGCATAAAATTGTTTAGCTGGTTTCAACCCTAAATCAAACGCCAAATCTGCCAATTTATTCAAGTGATCATACTGTACATAAATCTCTTCCAAGACATCACGATAAATTCCATCAATCCTGATAATCGCCTGTTCGTAATCGGCTTTCAGCTGATCTGACGTAACCGTCATACCTTTAGCCATCGTTTTTATAATGCTCTTTACTCCATCGACCACTTCAGCAAAATGATCGAACAAATATACAACAAGAGCCGTTGCCATCCCCGTCATCACGGCTGCAACGCCTGTGCCAATGATATCGGCAATCGGTGCAAATGGAGTTCCTGCAAGAGAAGCACTGACAGCTTCGCCTAACATAAACCCTCCGGTTGCAATTAAAGCTGTTGTAATTAGCTTAAAAGCTTCTTTAATCCGGACACTGAGTGGCACTTCTGTTTTTGTCGTTAACAGCTTTACTGCTTGCCACAGTGAAACAAAAGTGTCGTTGATAATTCGAGCGAAGTTTTTCCCGGTAGTCAAAAACGCATTAATTAATGTATTGGCTATCGCAGACAAGAAGCCACCACTCAACCCGGCCAGCAACAAATCCTTTACCAATACGATTCGTTGTTTCAATGTATCAAAAGATTTGTAAAGTCTAGTTTTAAAATCCTCAACTCGATCTTTCATAGACTCGTAACTATTCCAAGATTTAACAATCGGCATCAATACATCAAATAATAAATCTGAAAGCTGATAAACCACCGCACCGGCAACGCTTTTAAGTCCTTGAATTCCGGCCTGTCTACTTGCGTTTTTCACCGTCGCACCAAGAAAGTTAGAACTAAGATAATACTTGGAGTTTACATGTATTTCATAAGCCAATCGCGCTTGCCTATCTGATTTCTCTATGGCTTCAGCGTCTGCTCTCATCTTGTTTTCTATATTCGCCAATTTCGCGCGCTTTTTTTCTGGTGAGATAGTCGTATTATTTTTGACCGCTTGTCTCTCTTTTTCCCAAATTTCTCGTTTTCTAGGTAAATCTTTTGCATAATCAGACTTATTCGCATCCTTCATAGACCGATTGATACTCCTATCAGTGAGCTTCAAGTTAGTCTTAGTGTTAGCTGCCTCATCAACATCCATACCAGATAGAGCTCGCCCCTTATCTTCAAAAATTTCCTTCAAGGCAACTCGGTGATCTAAATCTGTTTTTTCGTTAATTCCTATCCTGTCCCCTGTATTAGGATCTATTAATTTTCCTGATTTTTTTGCTTCTGCCTGCATTGCATTTATTTTTTTATAGTTTTCGCTCCCCTTTCTGTTCGAGTTCGCAATTTCTTTACTATATCCAGAAGTCTTTTTGTGCAAATCTTCTTTCACCTCGCTGGACGAATACACCTCATTCCGAACATTATGTATAGTATCAACTCCACCTCCATCTTGAAAATTATTGAATAGAGGACCCAACCCGAACTGACTAATTAAATTGGACTGCACTTGATCTCGTACTGACTTGAGCAATCCATCAATATTAAATTTATGTGCCCCATATGACTGTACTTGACTTAGCTGTATTAATTCGCTTTGTTTACCCATCTATACACCCCCTGCTATTAATCATCTAGATTTTACCGCGTTACGAAAAAAAATAACATTTCCGAACTCTTGACTTACTAACGAAAAGTGTGGTAGGGAGACATACAAAAAACGCCTGTATCGCTACAGACGTTTTGTTTATTTCTTACTATTAGCCATTGCCTTAGCAATTTCAGCTGCGTATTGTACCGAACCATTTGGATTTGGGTGGACATGATCGTCGCCTAACCAATCAGCGTGATCCTTAACAGCATCATACCAATCCACAATGTGCAGATTTGGATACTGACTTGCTTGGCTAGTGAGGAATTGGTTGTTTGTCGCAATCCATGAACGATCCGCATAACCGTTAACCCAGTATACTTGGCGGTCACCGACTGTATTCATGATTTGCTTAAAGACATCTTCACCAATCGTACCGTTCGTCCCAATCGAAATGATGACGTTCGGTGCCAAGACACCGCGACCAGCATACGATTGCAAGATGCCTGGCACTGAGTAGGCCTGACGACCAACCGCCGCATCTGCGACCGTGTTCGGCATCAATTCTTGCAAATCTGGCGCGACGTCAACCATGACTGAGTCACCAACTGCCGTGACCGCGTTACCGCTAATCTTGCCAAGTTGGTCCTTGGTTAGACCGTACTTACTTAACAAGGCTGGGTCAACCGCCTTAGCTGCCGCCGAACCCTTCTTAGCTGACTTCTTCTTCGCATTTGATGCCTTCGCAGCCTCAAGTGCACGCTTATTTTTCGCACTAATCTCCGATGCATTGGCGTGAAGACGCTTTTGCAATTGCGTTTCAGGGCGTGGTTTTGCTGATTGCTTGGCAGCCACCGCATTAACCGTTCCCAACAAGAATACTGCTGCGACGGTCGCCATAATTTTCGCCTGGCGACTCGCAAAGAAGCGCGCCTTCAGCGTTACACCTGGTTGCATAGCTGGCTTCTTGAAACGACGGAAAACATTTTCGACGTAGCGATAACTCAATTCCGCAATTCCCAAGACAACCGCAATCTTCAATAAGTTCACGATGAATGAATCATTATGATGCGTAAACTTGTCGAAGAACACAAAGACTGGCAACTGATACAAATAGATACTATATGAACGCGTTCCTAGATAATTCAGCACCTTGTTATCCAAGGCGTGACTCAGGAAGGATGCCGGGTGCGACGTAATCGCAATCAAGCCCGCAATGACTGCCGTAAAGACAAACATCAAGCCCATGTATGTCGCTGACCATTGACCATTGAGCCAGAAGAACCCAATAATCGTTAGCACTAAACTACCAATCCCCAACATATCCAAGTTGCGTTTCACACGTGGTGACAACGTCATCTTCATCCGATTTGAGGGCCACGTAAACGCCAAGGCCGTTCCAAACAGCACCGCGAAAATACGTGTATCTGTCCCGTAATAAGCGCGATTGATATTGGCTGGGTCATACATGACACCCATCCAAATCGCCGATAACGTGGCAACAACCAAAATTGCAATCGACACCTTCGTTCGCTTAATGCGCAACGCCAACACGATAAAGACAATAATTGGCCAAATGAAGTAGAATTGTCCTTCAATTGATAATGACCATAAGTGGGTAAATGGCGAAGCACCACCCCATGAATCGAAATATGACTCACCGTGCTTCGTCGCCCAAATGTTATATATGTACAGCATATTGCTGCTAATAATTGCGCGTAAATTATAAAGTAAATCGCGTGCGAATAGCCCAATCATCGTCGCCGTGGCAAATAACATCACCACCAATGCTGGGTATAGTCGTTTGATTCGGCGTCGATAAAACCCAATCAAGTCAATTCGTCCGTTGCGATCATATTCTTGGATTAACAAATCCGTAATTAGATACCCGGATAACACAAAAAACAACGGCACGCCTAGCCAACCGCCAGTTAGGCGGTTAGGCCAAAGGTGAAATACGATAACCCCAATTACAGCGATGGCGCGTAACCCGTCAAAACCTGTAATATACCGTCGCTTTCCTGCAGAATTTTGCCCCATTTTTCTTCTCTTCCTACATTCAGTTCACTTATTAAAACCAAATTCTATAATAACGTTACTATCTAGCTACAAGCAAGCAATATTACTGGCTTTTAGGGTTTCCTTTAGGCTTGAAACTTTTTACAGCAGTTAGACGTCACGTTTTAGTTCACCAGTGAGTCGAATTGGGGCGCCACAAATCCCACAAACATACCGTAATTCGTTAATCCGACGTTGGCGGTAAATTTCATGCCCATTTTTGCAGGTATACACCCATAAATGTTTCGGTTGTTGGCGTACTTTAGCTTTTGACGTCGCCGGCGCATATTTCAAACCAGCAATCCGTTGTAACTCACTTTGAAAATAACGGTCCTTATGTTGATAAGGTAGCCCTTGGATGTGGTTATGGTAGTGCACCAACTCATGCTTAATCACGCCAATCAAGGTGTCTTCGTTAAACTCTTCAATCATCAAGGGGTTAATTTCCAAATTGTGCGTTTGTAGCACATAGCGACCACCGGTTGTCCGCAGACGCCGGTTAAAGGTCGCTTGGTGTTGGAACGGCCGACCAAAATCAGCCACCGACAATTTTTCAACGAGTTGTTGTAGTTCAGCGTTTGTCATCCCCAACGATCCCCACGATAATCTTTCGGTATGCGATTCGGAATCTTCACCGCCTGACGCTTTTTCACCTTGGCAGTACTAAATTGGCCCAACGTATCAGCCGTTGCTGCCTCGAGGAGCGCATCAGTTTGCCAAACGCTATCAGCGCCGTACGCCTTCGCAAACTGCGCTTCATAGTAACGGGCAAAGTAATTCATCACCGCAATGCCGGTATCACTCACAACCATCTGTTCACCACGTGGCACTAACAGCGCACCGTGCTGTAACTGCAACGCGACATTAACTTGTTCAGCCGACACACCGTCGTGCTGATCTCCTTTGGCAACAAGCCAATGCTTACCGTGCTTCTCAAGCGTTTGCGTCAGACCAGGTTGTGACCACCAACGTAACCAGGTGTACATTTCAAACGTAAATGGCACGAATGATTGCCCAGCCACCACTTTACGCACCCAATCGCCGACTTCAGTAGCTTGTTGTAGGAACCGTGTTTGAATAACGGGCAGTTTTTGCCAATTTGGGCCTAAATGATGCGCAATACGGAGGGTCTGGTAGGCCGGCTTTTCATGTTGCACAAAACTCACATACACACTACCCGACTGCCGGGCAGATTGCACGCTCACCAAATCGACATCCGGTTCCGTTACCCGGGCCGCATTTTGCTGGATAAATTGTTGCCAAATCCGCCGACTGGCCACTTCTTGATGGTCGAGAAAGTCGATTTGAACCTTTTGATCCGCTTTCGGGTGGGTATAGGGTTGATAAATGTCCGCCCGCGTATCCGTCACATCGACCCGAATGGCGTAACCAGCATCATTATTACGACCAATTCGCACACGCGGTGGTCGGATTTTCTTATAGGCAGCGACTTTCTTAGCCATCAAGAGCTCCTTTACTAAAATTGATTCAAAATATGTTCATTAAAATTGGCATCACGAAGCCAACTCGTTAAGAATTGGTCGCGATTACGCAGATATAACTTACCGAATTCGTCAATCAGCGCATGAAACTCACGCGCTTCATCTGGCGTGAAATCAGAATTATTCATCACGACTTTTTGGACCTTTTCATAAGTCAACTTCTCAGGGCCACCCAAGAAGTTCATTAACCGGCGTGAATAGGAATCTGCAATAAATTGCGCGCGCCCAAATATGTATACCAGCCACACATCCGCCGTCTCGTTACCAATCCCGTTCACCGCGCGAATGCGTTTGCGTAGTTCAGCCGTTTCCAACGCTTGCAATGGCGCCAAGTCAAAATCATATTGACCAAAGAATTCTAATGACGCTCGCAAATACTTTGCCTTGCTACGATAAAGGCCCGCTTCAAAAATGAGTTGTTCCAACTCTTCTTGTGATAAGCCAATCAGGATTTGTGGATCAAAGCCGGTTTCACGTCCGACCTTCTCAATGACTGGATCAACGGTCTTGGCTGACGCATTTTGAATTAAAATACTGCCGACAATCGTTTCCATCCAGCGTTCAGCCGGCCACCAGCGTTGGGGTCCCATTTGATTATAGAGTTGCTCATACAACCCCCGTACATCTAACGTCTTCATTATCTCAATCTCGCTTTAATTTCAATAATAAAAGGCTAGAGTAAACCCTAACCTTTTGTTGCTATCTATTATAGTTCATCATTCTCATCAACTGGCATTTCGGTGTCACCAGCTGGGCGACGCGCACCATAACGTCGTTCGCGGACCACTTCCATGTAGAACTCCGCCATCGTCGCATTGTAATACGGAATCACGTAGATTGCGGCGATTCCAAAGGTCAATGCCACCAAAATCCACCAACCGATAAAGCTCAATTGTAGCCAGAAAAAGCGTCCCTTGTAACCTTGCATCAAGTCTTGTGAGCGTGTCAAATATTCTGACAAGCTCGTGATTTTAGCACCGTTTTTAACGTCTTCTGCGAAGATCAAGCCCGCTTGTGAGTAAGCAAATGACTTAATAATCCCCGGCACAATCAACAAGAAGGTCCACAATACCGTGAACAAGAAACGTAGGCCATACAATACAACCACGTCAACCAATGTCTCACGGCCCCAGAACTTCAAACTCACTTGTACAGGGTTCGCTGGCGCTTCTTGTGAACGACGCCATTCAACAAAGGCCCACACCGTGCCTAGCCCAAAGACACCAAAGATGATTTCACTCACCATGCTTGTTGTGAACATCCCGAACAAATACTGAACCGACTCACCAAAGCCCAAAGAACTTGGATTTGGTGTGCGTTGGCCATCCCAGTACGTTGAGACAATTTGCCACAAAATCAAAATCAATGATATTTTTAGCGAAATGCCAAAGGCCGGTCCTTTAACACGCGACCGCGCGCGCATCTTCAAATCATAATTGCTTAGCATACCCATATCCTTATCTATATCCCTTTACTCTAGCTATTAGTTTAACATACTCGACTTAGCGGGGATTTACGGTTAGTTAACAAAAAAGACGGCATGCATTACTGCACACCGCCTTCAATAGCTGGGATAGCTGGATTCGAACCAGCGATACACGGTACCAAAAACCGATGCCTTACCACTTGGCCATATCCCAATCATTTTTCAACGAATATTATAATAACGCTGCTTACTTTTTGTGTCAACAATTTATGACAGGCGTTTTAACGGCAACAAAAAAGCCGGCAAGCGTATTCGCTCACCGACTTTCATCAGCTGGGATAGCTGGATTCGAACCAGCGATACACGGTACCAAAAACCGATGCCTTACCACTTGGCCATATCCCAATGATGCGATGGGGGCTATAGGATTCGAACCTATGAACCCGAAGGAATGGATTTACAGTCCACCGCGTTTGACCAGACTTCGCTAAACCCCCGCAACAACAAAATATATATTACCAAGTATCACACAAGTTGGCAACCCCTTTTTTGAAATTAAATCATCTTATTCACGAAATGCGATTAATTCATGAAAAAAAGAGACCGGAAATCACTTTCCGGCCCCTATTATATACCTGCTAGTCTTCTGTCCAACCCTTAGCGTGAGCCCGTGAACGTAAGCTTGCTTCAATTTGTTCAAGTGATTGGTTACGAGTTTCAATCGTGTACTTGCGGACAAACCAAATGGCCACAAATGACAATACCGCATAACCAATGAATAGCGAACCAGTACCAAATGCATTCAACAATGGCGGGAACGTCAACGAAACAATCGTATTCGCTGTCCAGTTCACAACAGAGCCGAACGAGTTACCTAAACCACGAATGTTCAATGGGAATGACTCACCAATCATCACCCACATAACTGGTCCCCAAGTTGCTGAGAAAAATGCGATGTAAATCGTCAAAGCAAACGCAGCAATGTATGATGCCACATGTGAGTGACCGGAAAACTTCATCGCAATTGACATGACCATCAATGTAATTCCCATGCCCCAGGCACCGGCAATTAACATCTTCTTACGATCAATCTTATCCATCACCTTCATGGCAACCCAAGTCACAATCACGTTAAAGATACCAATCCCGATGTGAGCCATCAACGCGGCGCTGACACCAAAACCAACATCGGTGAAAATAGTTGGTGCATAGTACAGCACTGTATTAGCACCCATGACTTGTTGGAAAATTGCCAAGCCCATGGCCATGATTAGCACGGGACGTGACATAACCCCAAAGAGTTCCTTAAACCCAGCTCTCTTCATCGAGGCTTGCAACTTAATATCATCCAACTCAGCTTGTGCTTGTTGATCATTGCTTTGCAACTGCTTCAGCACAGCCAATGCTTCCTGATCATCCCCTTGGCGTACCAAGTAACGTGGTGATTCAGGCAGTGCAATCCCACCGAAGAACATAATTGCCGCTGGCACGGCAGCCAAGCCTAGCATGAAGCGCCAACCCAAAT
Organism: Weissella sp. DD23; assembly: GCF_001579105.1. Lineage (NCBI taxonomy): Bacteria > Bacillati > Bacillota > Bacilli > Lactobacillales > Lactobacillaceae > Weissella > Weissella sp. DD23. Next base: position 84,031 of record NZ_KQ970393.1, read on the forward strand.
CAAAGTCTGACAAAACATAATTTGAAATGTAAGCCAGTAAAATTCCACTCATAATCATCAATTGGAACATCGTCCCAATCCCACCACGCTTTTCAGCCGGTGCTAATTCTGATAGATACGTTGGAATTAAGGCCGATGCACCACCAACCGCAATACCAAGCACAATTCGTGAAATGACCAAGAGTTCAAAATTGTGTGCTAATCCAGAACCAATCGCCCCAATGACGAAGATAATCGATGACAACATCAATAACTTGCGGCGGCCAAATTTATCTGACGCAGGTCCAATGGTTGCTGATCCTAAAATCGCCCCAATTAGCACGGCCGAAACAACCCAGCCCTGCTCCCAAGAACCTAAATGCAACTGCTTTTGAATGAATAGGATGGCTCCTGAGATAACACCCGTATCATAACCAAACAGTAGTCCACCCAGCGCCCCAAAAAAGTAAATCAGGCTGGTCGACATACGCTTCTTCTCGTTCATTGTCTTTTCCCCCTAAGACAGTCGTTTAACATTAGTTGGTTTATCTCTCCAACTAACCATGAACATATGATAGCGCTTACAATTAGTAAATACAAGTGTTTTGTTACTTTTAGTTAGTTACGTATGCGAAAAAGTGCTCATCTAGGTCATTATTTCCCAAATTACGGAAAAAAGACCAGGTTACCCTAGTCTTTTTCTGCAATTTATTACGCTGCTAGCAAGCTCTTAGCCAAGTAGAAGCAACCAAGAACTCCTGCATTGTCACCGTTTCCCACGGTAACAATGTACTTATCCAAATCATCAACTGGCAAGTAATCAGCTAATTGTTCTGCAAACGCCTTGCGAACCATTGGCAACAAGACTTCACGGTGTGGCACACCACCGCCGAAAACAATGCGGTCTGGACGCAACGTAACGGTGTATGTCACGGCCGCTTGGGCCAAGTAGTAGGCCTCGATTTCCCAGGCCAAGTGATCATCTGGCAATGACTTAGCAGATTCGTGCCAACGATCTTCAATCGCTGGACCAGCTGCCAAACCTTCTAAGCAAGCATCCCCGTGGAATGGGCAGTGCCCGGCATAGTTATCTTGTGGGTGCTTACGCATCATAATGTGCCCAGCTTCAGGGTGTGAGTTACCACTCAACAAGTGACCGTGTTGGATAATACCAGCACCCACCCCAGTTCCAACTGTCAGATATACCACGTTTTCAACGTCTGCGGCCGCCCCAGAAACGTATTCTGACCAACCCGCACCGTTCACATCTGTCGTCCAGAAGTAAGGGATGTCACGCCAAGCCTTCATGGCACCCAAGAAATCATAACCTGACCAACCACGCTTAGGCGTATCCAACACATAACCATAGGTGCGACTGTCTGGGTTAATATCAATTGGTCCAAAGGCCGCAATCCCAATTGCCGCAATATCCTCGTATTGATCAAAGAATGCGATAACTTGCGCCAGGGTTCCCGCACCATCTAGGGTTGGAAAACTCTCACGTGCAATGACCGTATCCGGATCATTGACGTCCGCAACCGCAACAACAAACTTCGTACCACCTGCTTCAATAGCCCCCAAAAGTGACATGATTTATTCCTCCTATAACACTGACAACTTTGAAATCAAAATTGCCCCCACAATTACCAACACCGTTCCAAGCAAAATATAACCCATTTGACGCTTCGTCTTATGCTCACCAAGAATAAAGATGGCCCCAAAGGTTCCAACAATAATTCCGGTTTGTGACAATGTCGTCGCCGTTGCTTGACCAACGTCTGGATTTCCAGTTGAGATGAACATAAAGACATTTCCCAATGCCCATACCAAACCAGTAATAACTTGACGTGCCGTTCCAGACTTCATGATGTTGTTCGTTTCCTTGAAGTAGAACGCCACAATCAACAAAGCCCCTAGAATTTGACCAACTGATTGTGGTGCCACAATCGCTGTCATATAGTCCAACCCGTTGTTTTGGTTGTGAACGGCATCTGAGATGTAACCCCACTTGTTAAGCAAGTTAGGCAACACAAAGTACATCATAAAGGCTAGTGTTGAAACGATAACCGCTGAAACACCACCCTTGAAGTCACGCTCTGGGTTCGTTTCTGCCGGCGCATTCTTATCGCGAACGGTCGTCAACAAAGCACCACCTGTTACCAGCGCAATTGACAAGACCCCGAAGAACCACATCCGGCCCGTGTGCCATTCACCAAGCACAGCGGCGGCCATCAAAGCGTTACCAACAATTTGCCCGGATGTCGAAAGCGGATTTCCAATCGACACCCCTAGTTTCTTAAATCCAATCAGTTGGCCAACCTGACCAACTGCCCAAATCAAACCTGAAATAAATCCAACAATCCAAATCCGTGAATTAAATGCATAATCCATCCCGGCATTCGGAATAACGAAGAAGGCCAAGGTACCAAAACCAAGTATGATGGCACCAATGGTCATCCCCATAATTCCTTGCGCCGCAGTTCCACCAGCTTTAGTCGTAACGATTCCAACAGAACCCCACGCTAATGCCGGCACTAATGCGATTAAAATTGACATAATAGCTCCCCTAATCAAAAAATTTGCCACTCAACACCTACTACGCTACCCGTTTGAAACCGCTTACACAATTAACGTTTTTTAATTTCCCGTCATTTTTTAGATAATTTAGTCAAAAAACACCCGATTTCTGTAAGCAAACAGACAATCGGGTGTTTAAAAATTAATTGTATTTAATTAAGCATTTTTACGGTCACGCATAAAGAGTGCGGCACCGATTGCACCAATAAAGACTGTAATTGCCGCGGTAACGCCCACAGCAATCATGCCCTTATCATAAGCATGGAGCACGACTTGTTGGAAGTCGTGCGCGAACGGTGCCTTAGTCAGGCGATCGCTAAAGGCAACCGCGTGGCCAGAAAATGGCCCAGCTTCAACCAAGGCCTTGTGCAAGCCAGTCGCTGCCGCTTCAGGCATCTTGACCGTTCCGAGGTGCGCGTTCAAGTAGTCTTCATAGTGATTCGTCTGGGTCAAACCAAGCATCACGACACCGAATGATACACCGAATTGGCGGAAAACATTAAGCAATCCAGCTGCCATCCCCATTTCATATGGCGCAACGCCTTCAAGACCGGCCGTATTCAACATTGGGTTAACGATTGCATTCGTCAATCCCATCAAGACCATTGCTGGTACCAATTGAATAAACGTTAGCTTCGTCGTCATGGCGTTGGCCAACAACAAGAAGCCAATTCCACCAAGCAACAAAGCGCCTGAAATCATCCACTTCTTTGAGAACTTGTTACCCAAGATACCGGTTACCGGTCCCAAGATCAGTGACCAAATTGAAATCACTAGTTGGCGCAAACCAGTTTGGAATGCCGTGTAGCCCATGTAATTTTGCATCAACCCCGTTAGATAGGCGTTAATGGCATACACACCAGCTCCCAACGTAAAGGCAACGATTACGGCACCCACGAAGTTAACACTCTTAAACATCTTCAAGTTCATCATTGGCGTCTTCACACGCAACTCAACCAACACGAAGATAACTGCCAAGACGATACCTGCAATCAACCAACCGGCGATACGGGCGTCAGTCCATGCCCAGTGCACGTGGCTTTCCTTTTGAATCAAGCCATACACAGCTGAGAATAAAGCCGCCGCTGACAAGATCATGCCCACGAAATCAATCTTTTGACCCTTACCATAGCTTGGCGTTTCTTTAACGTTAATCCACGTCATGATAACTGCGATGATACCAACGGGCACATTAATATAGAAGATTGATGGCCAACCAAAGGCTTCAACCAGGTAACCACCCACCAAGGGGCCTGACGCCGTCGACAAACCAATGACAGATCCTAGGATTCCTAGCGCCGTACCGCGCTCGCGGCCTTCAAAGTTTGAAGCGACCAATGCCATTGCCAATGACATCAAGCCTGAGCCTCCAATCGCTTGGACCCCGCGCCCAATGTCGAGCACTGTTAGTGACGTTGCCATCCCGTTAACCGCTGAGGCAATAACGAAAACGAACATGCTGGCGATAAACATCTTCTTACGACCAAACATGTCACCAAGCTTCGACACAATCAGCAACATGACCGCAAACACGATCGTATACGCATTTAGGACCCATTGCAGATTGTTAAACGTTGTCTTAAAATCAACCGCCATTGTTGGCAATGCCACGTTCACAACCGTGACATCCAACAAGGCCATAAAGACGCCCAAAGACATGGCTGCCAAAGCTAACCACTTCTTGTATGACTTCTCTTCTGTCATTCTCTTCCACCTAATTCCTATTTTTTTCGACAAGAATTGATTATAGGCGCTTTCACTTACTTTTCCAACAGAAAAAGAGCAGCTGATGGAAAATCATCAACTGCTCTTTTCGTTTACTATTTAACACCGGCCATCAAGCGCTTGATACGTGGTACCAAGAATACCAAGACCACACCAAGCACAACTGAGGCGATTCCGAACCAAGCGAAGTAAGCCACTTCGTTCTTAGGGTTATATAACGTTACCAACTGGGCGTTCAACGCTGAACCAGCTGATGAAGCCAAGAACCACATTGACATCATTTGTGACATGAATGCCTTAGGCGCTAGCTTCGTTGTAACTGACAAACCAACTGGTGAAATCAACATTTCACCGATGATAACCAAGGCCCATGAGCCAACCAACCAAAGTGGTGACACCTTACCAGCCGTACCAAACATTGCACCAGGCAAGGCCATCAACAAGAATGACGCACCGGCGAACATCAACCCAATCGCAAACTTCATTGGTGAAGATGGTTGGTTCTTTTGCCACTTAACCCACAACCAGGCAAAGAATGGCGTGTATAGCATGATGAACAATGGGTTCAGTGATTGGAACCATGACGCTGGGAACCATGACGTATCAACACGTTCGGCAGCAAAAGTTGCCAAAACGATTGATCCTTGTTCTTCAATGGCCCAGAACAACACAGCTGCCAAGAACAATGGAATGTATGAGACAACACGTGAACGCTCTTCCTTGTTAACCTTAGCTGACGTAATCATCAACGTGAAGTAACCGATTGGCAACAAAATAGCGACAATCGTCAACAAGTTAACGAAGTTTTGCAAGCTCGTCCAGCCCATCAAAACCATCAACAAGACAACCAACGCAAAGGCAATGACACCAAGGACAATCTTAGTGACCAAAGGCTTCACTTCTTGCGGTTGCAATGGGTCTGGGGCGTACATTGAATCTTCGTGCAAGTGCTTGCCACCAAAGTGGAATTGCAACAAACCGAAGAACATACCGATAGCGGCCAATGAGAAGGCGACGTGGAAGCCGGCCTGTTCTTGCGTCCAACCAACTAGCAATGGGGCAATAAATGAACCCAAGTTGATTCCGAAGACGAAGATTGAGAACCCAGCATCACGGGCTGAATCACCATCTTTATAAAGTGACCCAACCAATGATGAAACGTTAGGCTTCAACAAACCAGTTCCCAACACAATCAAGATCATTGAGGCGAACATGGCCGGTGCCCCGAATGGCAATGACAAGGCGATGTGACCAAACATGATCAAAACACCACCCCAGAAGACCGTGCGACGTTGACCTAGCAAACGGTCAGCGATGAAACCACCGACAACACCTGATAGGTAAACCATTGACGCATAGATGGCCATGATTGACGCTGCCGTTGCCTTCGTGACGTTCAAATCACCTGTCGCAATCAAATGCCACATGTAGTAAAGCAAAATGGCCTTCATACCGTAGTAACTGAAACGTTCCCACATTTCGGTCATAAACAATGTTTGTAGACCGCGTGGTTGTCCCAGGAATTTCTTTTCTGATTCCATAGAAAAGCTCCTTACGAATTTATATTTATTTGTTTTAACATAACTAATTCATTAGAAAATACTTATTAAGTTTACTTGAATTTCTTCATTTCCACAAGAAGGTATCAGAAATTGATTTTACTTTTTCCTACAAGGATAGTTTCGCGTTTGGTACAATGAATTGATATATCAGGAAAGAAAGGCGATATCATGGTTAAAATCGCTGTTACAAGTGACAATCACTTGGACATAAATAAGCAAGAACCCGCCGAAATTTTAGCGAAACAAACACAAAAAATTCTAGAAATGAACGTTAATTATTACCTAATTGCTGGTGACCTTTTTAACGATTTTAAGAAATCAATGGCATATGTGAGTGATTTGCAAGAAAACCTGGGTGACCAGACCAAAGTCTTGTTTATTGCTGGTAATCACGACATGGGGCGTGGCACAGATTTTGCTGAGCTCGAATCACCCGTGAATGATTTTTACCTTCATAATAAGTACGTCGACATTCCCGGCACGGATTGGCGGATTATCGGTCACAATGGTTGGTATGATTACCCATTTGCCCGGGGCATTGACCCGGCAGATGTTGCCGCCTTCCGCCGTGGTTTTTACTACGACCGGATTATTGAACAACCAATGACCGATCCGGAGCGCATGGATTTAGGGTTGGCCCAAATGAAGGTGCTCCTCGATGACGCACAAGCTGCCGGTAAGCAAGTCATTTTCATGACCCACTTTGCCCCAATTGGGGATGAATTGATTTTTCCAATCGGCGATCGACGCTGGGCAACTGTGAACGGCGTCTTAGGGTCACCACGCACTGGTGAACTACTCGAAAGTTACGACAATGTGCGTCATGTCTTTTACGGCCACATTCACGTTACCGTGCCGCCACGTGAAAAAAATGGGGTTACTTACTACAACCCCAGCGTTGGTTATAACCGTCGGCGCTTGCAAGAATGGACGGCTGATAACTTCTTTGATGCTTGGCAAAACAAAGTTCAAGAAATAGTGTTGACATCTAAATAAATATTCTGTATAGTATATATTCGTTGAGGCGATACATATCGCTAAAGCGTTTATATGATGGGGGTTTAGCGAAGTCTGGTCAAACGCGGTGGACTGTAAATCCATTCCTTCGGGTTCATAGGTTCGAATCCTATAGCCCCCATTTATTATTGGGATATGGCCAAGTGGTAAGGCATCGGTTTTTGGTACCGTGTATCGCTGGTTCGAATCCAGCTATCCCAGCTAACGAAGTCGATGAGCATTTGCTTGTCGGCTTTTTTGTTATATTTTTTCAGTCTACAGCCTGATTAATGCGGTTAATTTCATATTTGTCCTGTTTTTCGCACTATTTTTCCTGTACAATGGTAAGCGTTCTATCTTCAAGGAGGTCACATGAAACTTAAGTGGACTGTCATCACCCTAATCGCCCTCGCTGCGACTGCAGCCGGGATCTACTGGGGTGTTGATGCATTCAATGAAAACAAAAGCTATCAAGGCAATATGCGCAATGCGCGTAATGCCGTCGCGGCCCACAACTGGTCAGATGCCGCTATCTACTACTCTGCGGCCCGTGGCATTCGCGTTTCCGTCGAAAACCGCACCGCCCTTGAGCAACTTAACTACCTTAAGCGTGCGGACAAAGAAATCCGCCACAACAATTGGCAATCAGCGTTAAACCTGTATAGCCTGGTGTTGGCAACGAACGGCGGTGTTGATTTGTTAAACAAGGCCGCCAAAAGTGGTGAGGATTACGTGACGGCACTCAAGAACGCCGACGAATCAGCGGACAAGGCTTCTTCGCTACAAGTTGCGCTTGATAAGAAGTCATCCGAACTAACTAAGGCGCGTTATTCTGCAGAAGCAGCTGTTAAAACGGCGAATGATGCAGCTAAGGCCGCACAGGACTCTGCTAAGAGCGCCGTGGATGCCGCAAATGATAATGCAACCGATTTATCGAAGGCGCTGTCCTCACAACAAGCTGCTGACAAAGCTGCCGCTAAAAGTGAAGCTGCCGATACTAAGACATCAAAGGTCGATAATCATAAGAAAGATAAAGCAAACTAATAAATTAAATAGCCGCAGGATCATTTAACATCATGATCCTGCGGCTATTCTCATATAATCGACTATTAAAATGACGCTTTCATTTTTGCAGCAGTGGCAACTGAATAAATCGCAATCAGCACCCCAACCATCAACATTACGGCCGCACCGATATTGCCAACAAAGTGCGAGGCTGACACCATCACCCCAGCAACAATATTACCCAGTGGCCGCGTCGCAGCAAACGCACCTGAGTAAGCCCCGAGCTTCTCCGGGTTCATCATATCCGCACGCAACGTCTGACTTGATGGCACATTAATCATCTCACCAACCGTGAAGACAACCGCCGTAAAGGCCAGTGGCCAAAAGTCGCGGAGCAAGAAGGCCATGGCAAAGCCGAGGCCTTGCAAGAATGTCCCAATCATATAACCACGGATTAGCGGCCAGCGATTTGTCATATGATTAAATGCTGACATCGTTAAGACGATTAAGACCGTATTAATTACCAGCATAAACGAGAGCATCCGTTGGCCATAAAAATGAATGCCAAACAGTGTGTAGTCGTGGAACGACTCTGCCAAGTGCGCTGCCAAATAGAAATCTGGTTGTGAATAAACAACGACCGAGAAAATCGTTCCGAACATGAATAGCAAGTAACGCTTATCCGTCAGCACATGCCCGTATGACTTGATAGCACTCCAGACTGACGAATTCGTCTTAACGGTTGTCATATCCAGCGTTTCCGCCATCCCCCACTTGATAATCGCCGCATTAATAATGCCGACAATCATTGAGCCCATTAACAATTCAAAGAGGTAATCACGGAAGAACCAACCACCAACGGCCGCCCCAATCATCACACCAATGTTAATGATCCAGTAAATCAACGCAAAGACAAACTTACGATTTTTCAATGTTGACGAGTCAATCATCATCGCTTGTTCGGCCGGATCGGCGAATGACGCCCCGACTGAAGCAGTCAGGAACCCAACGAACGTGATATACGGGTTGGTATACCACGGCGAATTCATCAGCATAGCCAGCGCATAGCCGCCAATAATCATGGCCGATCCAATCAAGATGGTCTTTTTACGCCCCAACACATCGGCCAAGTGACCACCATACAAGCCAGCAATAAAACCGGCCACTGAGACGGCAATCAACAAAAAGCCGGTAATGAAGGCCCCAAAATATTCAACGTAATAAACCGTTACATTCGGTCCAATTGAACTACCCAGTAAGACTGTTAGAAAAACAGTTAATGATCGTAGCTTCAAATTACGATCCAACTGCATGAAATCTTGCAACTTTCCGCCCTCCTTTTTCTGTCATAATCTAATTAGCATAACACAAAGAAACCGCTGTTCATACACAAAACAGCGGTTATATTAAAATTCAATTAGATACAATTACTTCACGTAAGCATGTGATATCAATTGGCTATCAATCTCATCAGTTGGAATCGTCATCGCAACCGCACCAACATACATCGGTGCAATTTCACCGCGCTGGAAAACCAATACTAGTTCACCCTTATTATTAATATAGAACGTCTGCTTAGGTCCAATCGCTGCGACCGGTGTGTCATACTGCTTCGACGCTGCGATTTGTTCATTGACATAATTTTTCAAAATTGCCTGATAGGCGTTCGCCTTAAATAGCATCGGCAGTGTTACGACCAGCCCGTTTTGCTTATCAATTGTTGTGTAACGCAGCTTCGTAGCGGTATCGGCCGACGAGATATCCTGACGACGTTCCAGCACAAGCAGCTGCTCGTTGTTTACCTTTTCAGCATAGGTTTGTGTCATCGACTTGGGCGTATCATTGGTCTTATTCATGAAGGACTCGTATAATGCGCGACCCTCTTCTGCATAGGCCGTATTTAACTTATCAGATAATTGCCGGTCACGTAGGTTCGTCAACAAAGGCACCTTAATATCCGCATACGACGTCTTGTCGACATGCTTGTACTCGCGGAACAATAAAACTTTCACGGCATCACGCACAACTGGCACCCGTTCTGATGCATTCGCGAATGAATACGATGTGTTAAGCGCCAGCGTAAAAGCTGCTGCTACAGCACCGACACCAATCACTGATGATTGCCACCAATTCAAGCGCTTGCGCTTTGGTGCAGTTGCGACAATCGCTTGGTTGATAACAGCCGTCAACTTTTCAGTTGGAATATCCTGTTGTGTATACTGAATCTTCAAATCTGCTAAAGTCATGTTAAATTCCCCCGTCCATCAAGGCTTCCAATTTCTTCAGACTGCGATAATACGTTGTTTTGACCGTATTTTCTGACAACTGCAATGTCAGCGCAATTTCCCCAAAGGTTTGATCTTCAAAAAAATGCAACCGAATAATCGCCTGTTCTTTATCAGACAAATCACTCACCGCTTGTTCAAGTGCTAAGCGAGTTTCTGGTGCAACTCCTGCCAAAGCTGGCATAAACGTTAAGACATCGTCACCAATTTCATGGCGGCGGGCTTGTTTACGTTGTGCATCGATGGCTGTATTAATCAAAATTCGAAACAACCAGGTTTTGAGATATTGTTTTTCTTTCACCTGTCCCACCTGACGTAACGCTTTTTCAGCACTGATTTGCACGATATCCAGCGCCTCTGCTTCCGTATGAACGTAGCCTAACGCAACGCGGTACAACGCTGTTTGATTTTCTTTCAGCGTTGCGATTAATTCTTCACGCATGTTACGTTCCCCCTAACTTTCAACACTTATTAGACGCTGTGATGTATGGAATAGTTTCAAAACTAAAAAAACACGCCGTTAAGCGTGTTTTTTATTACTCAGCGTCGTTGTTAGCTTCTTCTTCCGCAACAGCTGCTTCGTATGCCAAGACGCGTGCTGACACGTCCATGACGATATTATCTTCATCACGGATTGAGACAATCAATCCCTTGCCCAACCATGAGTGGTCACCAGAGTAAGGCATTTCCATTTCTTGTTGGAAATCACCGTCGTGTTGGACGAACATCACACCCACGATACTATCTGTGTAGTCATCCGCAAACCAAATCTCAACTTCAGGGAACATGATGGCCTTGTAGTTCATCATCGTATCAAACATTCCCCAAACT
>NZ_KQ970393.1:95010-104345 GCF_001579105.1 Weissella sp. DD23
TCTAGATGTGGTAAAATTAATTCATATAAAGTATACCACGGAAGGACAATCTGCCAAATGAACGAATATCTATCATGGCGCGAAGGCCTAAAAGAAGTCGAATTTCCACATTGGGAGGACTTGCCAACATTTGATTTGTATATGGACCAGGTCGTTGAATATGTAAATGAAGTCCTGGCACCTTTAAACATGCCGGCTGTCACGTCAACGATGATTAACAATTACGTTAAGCAAAAGGTCATCTTGGCACCCGTTAAAAAGAAGTACCAAACGATGCAAATCGCGGATATCTTGATTATTTCATTGATGAAGCCCGTCTTCTCACTGGAAGAAATCCGTGCAGCCATCGATCAAGTAACGATTGGCGATTACCCTAAGAAGGCGTACAACGCGTTCGTTGATGCGTTGATGGCACGTTTACAAGGTCCTGTGCCAGTTGAATTTGATCCTGACAATATTGATCTCCAGCTAATGCGCGACGCTGCCAACGTCGTCTTCCACAAAATGGAAGCTGAGAAGCTATTGGCCATCATGCGTGAACGCAACCCGATTAAGGAAGTGCCTACTAAGAAGTAGTCGTTCTGTGGGGTCGTCGCGTTGCGACGAGGCATGGGTGTGGGGAAGCGGATCCGACAAAGATTGCATCCGGGCAACTCCGCCGGCGCGAGCACCGGCTAGCACCCAAATAATTGTGCTAAGGTTCAGGGTCCGTATCGCCTTATCTAACCGGCGGTCGGCCGAACTTGTGAGTTACCCTGCTACAATCGCTACGCCACTTCCCCACCCCCATGCCAGCAGCCAAGATAGTCTCTATTTGTTTGATTATCATTGATTAGGGGTGCACGTCCATTCATGTTTCCCCTTCTCAACACTTTGATAGTCAAAGTCAGGCCTGTTGCTCGTGCAGTAGCACGACATATGTTAACCAAATTCAAAAAGCACAACACCTGCATTAGGCGTTGTGCTTTTTTGGTATTTATTCAAATAGGCTCATGATGACGCGCTTCGCATCGCGGTACCATTGTACAACTTGTGATGCTTGTGCAACATCGCGGGTCATGATCAAATCTACCTTAGGCGGACTTGCTAAATAGTCATTCGCTGCGTTACGTTCGGCTGTTGTGCCCCCATCAACGAAAACCGTTTCTTGGTGATCAACAACGTGCCCCTTTGCAATTGGCGCAATCATATCGTTATTTGACCGAATCGTCATGTTGAGTTTGCCGTCGCGTAATGCGGTTGGCACGAACATTGAGACCGCCGTCTTCGTAGCGATTGGGAAACGTTCTTCCCCGGCACGCGCTTCTTCAACTTGCACCCGTTGAATAACCGTTCCCTTAGCCAAGGTCTTAACCGTCATCGCCGACTTAACCGCGTTTAACATGGCCACCGTTTGGGAGAATGTGTGGTCACTACCGAGCACTACGGTCACCACTTGGCGACCTTCCAAGGTTGTTAACCCGATGAACGTACTGTGGACTGACAAGGCATACCCAGTTTTCAAACCGGTAAACTTATATCCTTGGCCATCAGCTAGCAATTTATCTGAGTTTTCAATCGTTTCCGTCCCGGTAGCCCCACTTGGAACCTCCGCTGTTTGCATGCTCGTAATTTGTTGGATTTCAGGGTAATCAGTCACCAAATGACGACCAACAATCGCTAATTCACGGGCCGACAGTTCATTTTCCACATCCGCACCCAGCTTAGGATTCGTTAACGCACCCATATCACCGTTCGTCAAACCGGCACCAGATACAATGGTCGTATCCTTGATGCCCCAGCTGGTTAACAAATCTTGAATTTGTTGGTTAACACCCGTATCCGTACCAGACACGGCATAGCCCAATGCTAACGCCGCTGCATTCGCTGATTTAATCAATGCCATTTCCATCAACTCTTGAATGGTATAGGCACGTTCCGTACTAAGTGGCACATTAGCCAAAGCTGGCTCATTACTAATGGCGACAATCGAGGCCGGCACTTTAATCTGTGACTGCATCGACAGACGTCCCTCTTTAATGGCTTGTTCAACCAAATAAACCGTCAATAATTTTGAAATTGAGGCAATCGGCATCCGCTCGTTACCATTTTTGTCTGCTAACACCTGGCCAGTCTGCACATCGGCCACCACTGCACTTTGCGCGTCCACTTTGGGCGTCACCGTTGCAGCTGATGCCGACGTAGCAATCCCTGTCACTAACAGAATTCCCGCCAGTAAGCCTGCCCACACACGCTTTGTCATATCTCTTAGGCCTCATTTCCTAGTTCTGGTTGTAAAGGCAACTGGACAATAAAGCTCGTCAAATCATCATCTGATTCAACTCGCACCGTCCCCCCATGCGCCTCGACAACGCCATTCACGATTGCTAAACCAAGACCGGTCCCACCCGTCTTAGTATTCCGTGAACTCTCCACCCGATAAAAGCGATCAAACAACCGCTTGATTGAATCGGCCGGAATTTTTTCACCGTTATTTTGCACGCGAACTTCTACATAATTTTCGCTTTTGTTAGTCTTGGCTGTCAACCGCACAAATGTTGCGCCATCGCCATACTTCAAAGCGTTATTGATCAAATTCATAAAGACACGTGCCAAACGGTCAGGATCACCAACCATTTCAATCGTATCCGGATTGGTAACCGCTGAGACAACAACGTGCTTATTCTTAGCTTCTAACTCGTAGTTAACTGCCAATTGTTGCAACATGGCCGCTAAATCTAACGGCGCCCAGCGTAACTTGAAATCAACCTGATGGACCTGTGTGTAATCAAACAAATCTTCGACCAACGATTTCATTTGGCCCGCCTTCGAAAAGGCCGTGTTAGCATATTTCACCAAATCCTTGCGTGCTAACTTTTCATCTTCATCATTAATAATCAGGCCTAAGTAACCCAAAATTGATGTTAATGGTGTCCGCAAATCGTGCGACACATTCGTAATCATTTCGTCCTTTGAACGCTCAATTTCACGTTCTTCAGCCATTGCGGCTTGCGCGGCATCAAAAACGCCATTTACATTCGTTACGAGGGGCCGCAATCGACGTCCCCAACGCTTTTCCGGCAATCCTTCACTTTCTGTATCACGAACACGTGGTGCCAAATCACTCACCGCTTCGATTAAGCGGTTAAGCAATACTGCTTCGTAGAAATGGCGAATCAACAACAGCCACAACACAACGACCACTAAGCCAACGATAATGACGAGTGGTTGCTGTTGCGCCCAAGCTGCTTGTAATTCAAGCAGCCAGTTGGCACTTGTCCAGGCTGAACGGGTGACTAAGATGCCCCCAATGCCCATAAATACAAAAAGCAGGGCCGAAACGACTGCCTTGACCACCCACAGGAGCCAATCCAGTACACTTAGTTTCATCCCTACTTCTCACTTTCTATTGCATAGATGCAAATCTATACCTTACAAAACTTCAATCTTGTAACCAACACCCCAAACGGTTTGGACCACTTGGTTACCACCAGTTGCTGCTTCCAACTTATCGCGCAAGTGTGAAACGTGCACCATAACTGTCTTCGCAGACACAACTGATTCTTGTTGCCAAACGCGTTCAAAAATGTCGTCAGCACTGAACACACGATTTGGGTGTGAAGCCAACAAGTACAAGATACCGAACTCCAACGCCGTCAAGTTAACCTCAACACCGTCAGCCGTCTTAACTTCGTGGCTATCCTTGTTAATCGTCAAAGGTCCAATGTCCAAGACTTCTGGCGTTGCTTGTGCCATACCGTTTTGGGCACGACGCAACAACGCACGGACGCGGGCCATCACTTCAAGCGGATTGAATGGCTTCGTTACGTAGTCATCCGCACCCGTAATCAACCCTTGAATCTTGTCCATCGCACCTGACTTAGCAGACAACATCAAGATTGGCACGGGGTTGTCCTTACGAACTTCCTTCAACACTTCCGTACCGTTCATATCAGGCATCATGATATCCAAAATAATCAAACCAATATCAGGGTTCGTGCGAATCTTTGTCATCGCTTCCCTACCATCACTGGCAATCACTGGCTCGTAACCTTCGTTCTTCACGTAGATTTCAAGCAATTCAGCAATTTCGTGATCATCGTCAACAATCAAAATCTTCATGGCTAATCCCTCACTGATTTCTGTGCTTACTTCGTGTCTTGACGTGGACGTGTTGCACTACCCAAGAATCCACCTTGAATACCCGTCTTAACGCGCCAGAAGCGGAAGCCGATGAAGGCCAATACCGCAAGGATCAAGTAGACCCAACCTGGCAACAATGGGTTGATGATTGATGGCAAGTAGGCGAAGCCCATGTATGCCAAGAACCAAAGGACAAACGCACCAACAGAAACCACAATCTTCTTCCAAAGTGGTGTCTGTACGCCATCCTTGCTTGGTGCAAGGGTCATCGTTACGGCGGCGAAGAAGACACCACCCAACAATGACGTCAAAACAAGTGATGTGATACCGGCTGCCCCAGCACTACCGGCTTGGTTAGCCTTGCTGAACATCAACGTCAAGCCAAACATAAAGCTAAACATCATAAAGAAGGCAATGGCATTATCAACCATCAATGGCCAGAAGCCGTACGTGGCATAACCACGGGCAGGCGTTTCAGCCGCTTGCTTTGCCTTGAAGCCCAATGCTTCAGCTGGCGTGTTAAACAATTGCTTCGCTGTGGCACCCGTCTTTTGACCGTCCAACAACTTTGCCCCAACTTCGGCAATCAAACCGGCCTTTGATGCATCCCCATCAACGAGTTGCACCATTTGCCAAATAAATTCTTGATTACGCTTCGTCAAACCAAATGTTGCCAAATCGGCACGCGTTGGCAACGCTGGTTGAGCTTGCGTTTCTTGTGATTCTGTCATGTAGTCCCCCAATTAAACGTTGAACAAGAATTCGATGATATCACCGTCTTGTACAACGTATTCCTTACCTTCTGAACGGCGACGGCCAGCTTCCTTAACGGCCTTCATTGAACCATATTCGTCCAAGTCAGCAAAAGCGACCGTTTCAGCACGGATAAAGCCACGCTCAAAGTCAGAGTGAATAACTCCGGCAACTTGTGGTGCCTTCATGCCGGCACGGAACGTCCAAGCACGCGTCTCCTTACCACCAGCGGTAAAGAACGTCCGCAAGTCCAACAAGTGGTAGGCTGAACGAATCAAACGGTTCAAACCTGGTTCCGTAATGCCTTGCAATTCCATCAATTCAGCCTTATCTTCATCATCCATGCCGGCCAACTCTTCTTCAGCACGGGCTGAAATACCGATGACATCAGCATTTTCAGCAGCCGCAAATTCCTTGATTTGTTGGAAGTACTTTGATGATTCTGGATCAGCCATATCATCTTCCGCCACGTTTGCTACGTACAAGACGGGCTTTGACGTCAACAAGAACAAGCCACGTACAATCTTTTGCTCGTCTTCGTTCCAGTCGATTGAACGGGCTGGCTTACCCTCTTCCAAAACAGGCTTCAACTTAGCCAAGACCTCAAATTCTGCCGCAGCATCCTTATCCTTAGCTTGCTTAGCCTTCTTTTCAACCGTCGCATAACGCTTATCAACAGATTCCAAATCGGCCAAAATCAATTCCAAGTTAATGGTGTTGATATCGTCGATTGGGTCAACCTTACCGCTAACGTGAGTAATGTCATCATCATCAAACGCACGAACCACGTGAACAATGGCATTCACTTGGCGGATGTTCTCCAAGAACTTGTTACCCAAACCTTCACCCTTTGAGGCACCCTTAACGATTCCGGCAATGTCAGTAAATTCAAAGGTCGTTGGTACGATCTTGTCAGCTGGCACCAATTCTTGGATACGAGCCAAACGATCATCAGGCACTTCGACCATTCCCACGTTTGGTTCAATCGTGGCGAATGGGTAGTTAGCCATTTCGGCACCTGCCTTGGTGATTGCGTTAAACAAAGTTGACTTACCAACGTTTGGCAAACCAACGATTCCTGCTGTAAGAGCCATTTTTATATACCTATCTCTCTAAATTAATCTTGTTGTTCTGACGCCTTGCGCAAAATACGCTTCAAGCGCTTATCAAAGTCGTGGCGTGTCATCATGACTTGGTGACCGCAGCCTTGGCACGTCAACTTAATGTCCGCACCAACGCGCATAATTTCCCACTCATTTGCGCCACACGCGTGTGGCTTCTTCATTTCAACGATATCATGCAAGTTGTACATTTATCCAACCCCCACTTAGTCCTCATCGAATGAAATGCCCAATACATCAAAGATGCGGTTCAAATCATCATCTGACAAGTATGCAATTTCAATTTTACCAGCGCCCTTGCGATTACGCGTCACATTGACCTTGGTACCAAACTTATCTTCCAGGGCAGCGGTCGTCGCCTTCAAGTATGCTGATGGTTCATCAGCGCCCTTGCTGGTTGGATCTGACTGCTCATTCAACTTATTAACCAGTTGCTCCAGTTGACGCACGGTCATGCCTTCTGCGATAGCGCGCTTGGCCACCGGCACAATACGACGCTTGTTACGCAAACCAAGCAACGTCCGGGCTTGCCCCATTGAAAGATCCCCTGCATTCAGGAGGTCCTTCACTTCATCAGGCAGGTTCAACAAACGGAGAAAATTGGCCACGGCTGAGCGGGCCTTTCCCAAACGCTTGGCCACTTGTTCTTGCGTTAACTTCAACGCATCCATCATATCGCGGTACGCTTGGGCCTCTTCAAGGGGCGTCAAGTCTTCACGTTGCAAGTTTTCCAAAATGGCCGCTTGCAACATCTGATCGTCATCTAACTTGCGCACAATCGCTGGTACTTCAGTCATACCGGCCAATTGTGACGCACGCCAACGACGTTCACCCGCTAACAATTCGTATTGGGCATTGTCTTTTGGATTGTGGCGGACAATTACCGGTTGCAACACACCGTTTTCCTTGATTGAAGCCGCCAAATCTTGCAGAGCGTCTTGATCAAAAACATGTCGCGGTTGGAACGGATTTGCCACAATTTTATCAACAGCTAGGTCACGAACAGAGTCGTTCGTTGCGATGGTTGTATCAAGACCTTGTGAATCAAACAGGGCGCCTAGACCGCCACCGTTACCACCAAGGCCTCCCAAACCTGACTTCTTAGCGTTCGCCATGAGCAGCCAAGACCTCCTTTGCCAAGTCCATGTATACTTCAGAACCCTTTGACTTAGGGTCGTAATCAATAATAGCCAACCCGCGTGATGGCGCCTCTGACAGACGGACATTACGTGGAATCACGGTATCGTACACATCACTACCAAAGTACTCACGCACATTCGCAATAACGTCGGCCGACAAGTTCGTTCGTGGGTCAACCATGGTCATCAGCACCCCTTCAACTTCCAAGTCTGGGTTGAAGTGTTGCTTGACCAACTTCATATTGTTCATCAACTGACCAAGTCCTTCGAGCGCATAGTACTCAGCTTGCACAGGAATCAAAATTGAATCTGCTGCTGAGAATGTGTTGATTGTTACCAATCCAAGTGAAGGTGGATTATCAATCAGCACGTAGTCATACTTTTCACGAACACCTGACAGCGCGTTTTTCAAACGTAATTCACGAGCCATCGCCGGAGCCAATTCTAGTTCGGCACCAGCCAAACGAATCGTTGCTGGCACGATGTCCATGCCTTCGTGCGAAGTTGACAAAATAACATCAGCCAATGGCACATCGTGAACCAAGACATCATAGACATCTTGCTCAATGCTTGACTTTTGGACGCCTGATCCAGACGTTGCGTTTCCTTGGGCATCCGTGTCGATAATCAACACCGACTTACCCAAACTCGCCAAGGCCGCTCCCAAATTGACCGTGGTCGTCGTTTTACCAACACCACCTTTTTGGTTAGCTAATGCAATAACGTGTCCCATTGATTTCCCCTTCCTACAACGGCTTACGAACCGGATCACCCGGCTTGCGTGGATACTTCTTTGGTGTATTTTTCACCTTTTCAATCACAATAACTGAACGTGGGTCACCGTTTGGCAAGCTGACATCGATTTGATCACCAATTTTGGCACCCAATGTCGTGATAGCCTTCTTAGCCTCTTGTAACTCCTCATCAGCGGCGCTACCCTTCATCGCTAGCAAAACACCACCAACCTTAACAAATGGCAATGTCAATTCGCCCAAAATATTTAGGCGCGCCAACGCACGGGCTGTCGCCACATCATATTGCTCACGAGCTGGTGCGTTCTTGTTACCAAACTCTTCGGCACGGGCGTGTTCTACCGTGACACCTTCCAAGCCCAATTCCTTGACCAAATCGCGTAAGAAATTAATGCGCTTATTCAACGCATCAATAATCGTGATTTGCAATTGCGGGAACGCAATCTTCAATGGCAATGATGGGAAGCCCGCACCAGCACCCACGTCAATCATGTGCAATTCTTCAGTTTGCAAAGCTGGGTATGCCCAGGCCAGTGTTAATGAGTCATAAAAGTGCTTCATGTAGACTTCATCGCGTTCTGTGATAGCCGTCAAGTTCATGTGCTCATTCACCGCAACTAAACGCTCGTAGTATTGCTGATATTGCGCTAGTTGTTGTGCATTCAGTTCAACATTGTGCTCGCGTAATGCCGCCGCAAATTCTTCGGGATTCATTATCATTCTCCAAACTGATTCCAATAATAAAAGAATACCGCAAAATGCCCGTCTATTCAATAGTTGCACGGGTTTTAACGGTGTAATTGTTTCACGTGAAACAGGATGTTAAAAAGGCCACCGCACGGTTAGCGATGACCTTTTAGATTACTTCATAAACGTTGCGACCTCTGACATAAACCAGGCGTTAAAGGCTGGTACATCAATATCCGTCGCTACCGCCACGTTGGTTGTGTCATGATGCGACCCCAACACATCGGCAACTGTTGCGCCCAAGGCCGGACCCTCAGTGATGACATCAACCCAATAGTCCGTTAGCGTAAAGGCTTCTGGGTGAGCTAGATAGAACAACGTATTCACGTCGTGCATTGGCTTCCCAGTGGCTTCGTTGTCTGCATAATGTTGCAACACCGCTTGCAGCATCGCCCCTGATTCATTCACGTCTGACAGCTTGGCGATGTTGTCATATGACAGCAATGCTTTCATTGTCACATCAAGACCAATCATCACAATTGGCAAGCCAGCCTCAAAGACAATTTTTGCAGCGTGTGGATCTGTATAAATATTAAATTCCGCTACACTGGACATATTACCACCAGTGAGCGAACCACCCATCACAACTAAGCGATCAATCTTCGCTTTAACCTCTGGGTACATACGGAACAACAAGGCAACATTCGTGAAAGCCCCCGTGATAACCAACGTCAACTGGTCAGTGCTTTGCATCAAGGTTT
>NZ_KQ970393.1:104561-105770 GCF_001579105.1 Weissella sp. DD23
CTCACCGTGCACATATGATGCGTCCTCGTATGGCTTCAGCAGTGGCATTTTCGCACCAGCTGCCACTGGTACTTGCTCTTGTACACCGAAAAACTCGACAAGTTTCAACGCATTTAATGCCGTCTTCTCTACGCCGACGTTACCGGCTACTGTCGACAACAATTGAACATCAAACTGTGGATCAGTCAAAGCGATCGCAATCGCAGCTGCATCATCAATTCCTGGATCCATATCAAGCATAATTTTTTGTGCCATGGTTATTTCCTTTCAAACGTCAGGTTATTCCTCACGCGCCCCGTCTAAATTGTATAACCATATTACCACATTTTGCTTGTGTATATTTTTGCAATATTTACTTATATTTTTGCCCAAATCTTCTCTTGGATTTTAGGTTGTGGATCAGCAGCCAAGGCTGTCTTAGGGCGCCAAGTTCCCCGCGTCAAATCCTGTTCAGTTACTTCCGCCGTCAGCACAGTGACCGTCCATTTTTGGTGGGTATACACGTGCGTTACTGGTCGGCCAGCCAACTTCGTGAGCGTTGCTTTAACGCCGTAATCCGTCAACAAACGCTGCTCAGTAGCTGCAATCATTTCTGCAATTGTCCAGTCAGCATCCGGATCGTTAACAAAGTCGGTCAACGCATAGAGTGGCATCGTCCAAAAATTCGCCAGCAACCCATCGGCCGGCCGTTGTTCCCACAAATAGCCAGCTGGTGACTTAACCGCCAGCGCAAAATACGTAATTGGCTTAGGCTTGGGCGCCTTTGTTTTGACCGGATAAAATTCTTCCGTCCCATCAGCATATGCAGCGTTAAATTGCTTGACCGGTGAATGTTCCGAATCAAAATTTTTCGCACTCATATATGATGACCCCAAATCCATAATTGCTTGATTAAAATCACCAGGGCGGGCTGGATCAATCAGTTGCAGGCCTAGTTCAAAGAACACTTTGCGCGTCTTAGGTTGGGCGATGTCCGCATCAATTTTGAATAAGCGCGCAAACACACGGAACGCATTCCCGTCAATGGCCGGTACTGGTTCATTAAACGCGATACTAGCAATCGCTGCCGCTGTGTACGGCCCAATTCCTGTCAGTTTTTCCAAAGCCGCCATATGATCTGGCCACACGCCTTGGTAATCATCACGCACTTGGATAGCAGCCTTTTGCATATTGCGTACGCGTGAGTAATAACCCAGCCCTTCCCAAGCC
>NZ_KQ970393.1:105790-126745 GCF_001579105.1 Weissella sp. DD23
GAACATTGACATAAAGCGATTGAAATATGGAATAACCGTCTGCACTTGCGTTTGTTGCAGCATAATTTCTGACACCCACACCCGGTAAGGATCATGGTTTTCACGCCATGGCAAATCTGCCCGTCCTGCTTCATCGTACCAATTCAAGAGTGTCGCTCTAAAATCATGAATTTTATCTTCGTCCCACATGTCAATCATGATGTATCCCACTTTCTTTTTTCATCGTCATTCCAGTTTACCAGATTGTCCTTACCATTTTTCAATAAGAACTCATTTGCCTTATCCTGCCTAAATAAGCGATAATAGAAGTAACAATTCTAATGAAATGGAAGTTGGCCCCATGAAAGATACAAACGAACTTAAGAAGATGGCTGGTTACCGTGCGGCAGAATTTGTCGAGGATGGCATGGTCGTCGGCATCGGATCTGGTTCAACCATTGCATACGTCATTGAAGCACTTGGCAAGCGCGTTTCAGAAGAAGGTTTGAACATCATTGGTGTCCCAACTTCTGACAAGACACGTCGCACTGCCGCAAAGCTTGGTATCTCGATGCACAACATCGATGACGTTGACCACATTGATTTAACAATCGACGGGGCTGACGAAATCGATCCTGATTTTGCTGCCATTAAGGGTGGTGGGGCGGCCCTGCTCTGGGAAAAAATCGTTGCCGTTAATTCAACGCGTAACATTTGGGTCGTCGACGAAGGTAAGTTAGCCCCAAAGCTAACCCACTACCTACCTGTCGAAGTCATCCCATACGGATCAGACCAACTATTCAAGCGTTTGGATGCTAAGGGCTACAAGCCTTCATGGCGTTTGGATCAAAATGGTAACCCTGTCCGAACTGACTCGGCTAACTTCTTGATTGATTTACATCCCGCTGATATTACGGATCCCTTCACATTAGGGCGCGAATTGACGAGCATGGTTGGTGTTGTGGAACACGGTTTGTTCCTAAACATCGTGGACACCGTCGTCGTTGGTCGCCAAGATGACGTCGAAATTTTCGACGCTCACCCACAACCACTTATCTAAAATCATTAAGGCACCGTTAAATCGGTGCTTTTTTATATGAATTGTTTCATTTTTATGACAAAATGAACCTACAAAGTATGAGGAGGTATTTTGAGATGGTGACAATGTGGCAAGCATTTAAAAATTTCTGGCGTGGGTACGTCAACTTCACGGGACAATCAACCCGCGCTGAATATTGGTGGATGGCCCTCTGGCAATTTATCATTTGGACAGTTTGGGTCATCTTGTTGGTTGCTTCCTTAGTGGCTGATGCATCTTTGCACGACGTTGATGACAAGGTGATTAATCATGCCGATTTTGGTGACGCCGTGCACTTTATGTTCACCAGCACACCCATTTTGGCAGCCGTTCTAATTATTGGCGCTATCTTGTATTTGGCCATGATTTTGCCAAATATCGCGCTATTGATTCGCCGTTACCGCGACGCCGGTACGGCCACTTGGCTCGCTTGGGTCATTTGGATTTTGAGTGCTGTGGGTGGCGTTGTGTCTAACGTCAACTCTGATCAACATTTTGCAATCGCCTTTAGTTTCACTGGACTATTCGGAATTATTAGTTTCATCTTGACCGTTTTGCCCACTGATTCACTGGCTGGTATCACTGGGATTGGTCGTCCGCAAAACGAGACGCCATCATCATTCAACGATGATGATAATGAACTTTAATAAATAAAGCGGTTGGGACAGAAGTCTTAACCGCTTTATTTATTAGTATTCATCGGCAATCAAGTTATATTGCATCGCAATACCCAAATTACCATTCGTTGTCCGCAAAGCATCAATAAACGCTTTTTCATCAACCCCGGATTTCATGCGCAACAAGTATTGTAACTCAAACAACGAACCCAATTCTGTGGTCTTAACACGCTTGAGCACAACCTTTTGCGCGTACTGTTTCAGCACATCTTCTACCATTTGCTTATCATACATATCTTCCGGCACCGTCAACTTTAATAATTGATCGGTTGTTTCGTGACCGCCAAAGTTCAAGACATTCATCAGCAACATCGCGACTAGCAAGATAATTGCCGAAATGACCGCATAAGCTAGGTAACCCAGCCCAGAAGCCAACCCAATGGCCATTGTCATCAGAACATACGTAATTTCAGCTGGATCACCCGGTGCTGAACGAAAACGGATAATTGAGAAAGCACCAGCTAAAGAAAAGGCGCGGGCCACATTATTACCCACTAACATGATAATGACCGCGATTACGACCGGCAATAAAACCAGCGTAAATGAAAACTTCTGTGGTGACACGCGTGAGTTATAAGTTTTTAGATAGACAAGCGCAGTCACTAAACCAAGCAACATCGCCGTCGCCATTGCAAGAATAAACGTCGGTAATGTGACGCTCGTCCCTGAACTTGTTGTTGTAAAAATTGAATTAAGCATGTGTAAAATCCTTTTCCATTAGCATTTGATACGCAGTCGCATGACGTTGAAACCCATCCTTTAGACCGCGTTCGAATTTTGAAAATCGCGTTGGCCGGAGCTTGTATTCGCCCAAAATTTGGCGCAAAAAACTAGGCATCCCCAACTCGGTTTTAATCTCCATCAACACCATCCCTGGTTTTAATAATTGATAGCCAATCGTCTCAGTTGCAATATCTAGTTCAGCCATGTCATATCGTACATTCCGGTCAAACGAAATCCGCAAATCACTGGTTGCCTGGGTCGCATGCAACGCTACGCGATCGTAAGCAATTTTAATCACCGGGTCTTGTTGTTGGACCCGCAGCGCAGCCACCTCGCGCGTAATTTGATTCGTTGGTAAAACTTGCGTCATTAAAAAGGCAGTCGCCGTTTGATAATCAACCGTTACGCGTCGCTTATACGTCTTCTTCAAGAACTTCTTCTTGATTTCTAGAAACGCCGGCTCACTCGCACGAGCCGGCCCGTACGTTCGCAAACGTAGGCGTTGTTTAAATTCATTCAATTCCAACCGCAATGCCTGCTGTGAGACGACATCCGTAATTGACGCAAAGTATAACGATTGAATCGGGTACCAATCACCGGCCTGATTATACTTATCAAGTCGCATCTTACCGGAATTAAGTAGCTGCTGAATAATTTTGTCGACCTGATCAGCCGTAATTAAATACTTCACTTCATATCGATTAAATACTTGCATGACTCTTCCCCCCGTTATTGCGGCATGCCACCCATTGGGCCACCAGCCATACCTTCTGTCAAACCAGACCCGGCCGTAACAGCAGTCGTTGTTCCCGCGACACTCACTTGATACGAATTACCAGCTGTAATACCCGTTGCAGCAACTGCTACGGTATCACCGTCAGCATTGGCCGTAAACGTCGCAATAACCTTGCCGGATTCATCGCTTACCTTAACCGCATCACCGGTTTTAACACCGTTCGGTAGCTTCACATAAGCGCCATCGAAAGTTGCACCTGTACCAGTTCCACCATACAGCAACGTCCCACCGGTAAATGTCATGGTACCGTCAAGATCAACCGCTTCATTATCAGGCGATGAATTGATCATCGCGTTGATTGTACCGCCTGAAATTTTCACATCACCGTTCGAATCTAAGCCATCACCGCCAGCTAAGAACGCCAATTTACCAGCCGTAATATTTAAGATTGGCGTCGTGTAGCTCCCGGATGCGTTAACCGCATCATCCGTACTTGAAATAGTTGTATCACCACCATTCAAGTCGATCTCATTTGCCTGCAGTCCTTCATATGAACTAGTTACCTTGACCTTACCGCCAGAAATAACTAACTTACGCTCGGCTGAAATACCATGGTTACCAGATTCAGTACCGGTCGCTACCGTAATATCGCCGCCCTTAATTTCAACTAACCCTTTGGTTTCATCATTGTCTTGATTCGATTCGATAGCATCATCCTTAGCCGTTACATTGACCGTTCCATCTGTGATATGCACGGAATCATGTCCGACTAAGCCATCATTAGCTGCCTTGGCAAATAGAGTACCTGATTTAATTTTCAAATCGTCCTTGGTATATACTGCGTCCTTAGCATCGCCATTCACCGCCAGTGTTCCGTCACCCTTAAACGTCAAATCGTGGGTCGCATAGATAGCCCCTTTAACCTCATCAGTATCGGCAATCGTCCCACCGTCAATTAGGTTAACGGAATTAGCGGCCGTTTCGATAACTGTCTTATCGGCATTCTTTTCATAAATAGCAGCTCCTTGACTAGCGGTCAAATCAACGCCATTCATAATAATCGTGACCGCATCCTTGTCGCCGGCATCAACAATGATTTGAGCGTCCGTTGCCGTCCCCGTAAAGTAGTACGTCCCACCTTTTGAAATTGTAACCGTCTTCCCTGACACCTTGACTCCTTCACCCGAAGTTGTCATCTTAGACAAATTAACAGTCCCTTTGGCGGCCACCTTGCCAGAAGCATCCCCAGTTTTAGCACTCGTGGGATAACTGGTCGTTACCGCAAGATTCGTCTTTTTAGTTGATAACGAACTTGCTGTTTGCGATGTTTGATTATCACCTTGTGATTGCTGCGTTACCGCATACCCGGCACCACCGATTACTAATACGCCTGCCAACGCAAGCGTTGCAATTGTTTTCTTCGTTGTCATAATTATTACCTCGTGATTAAGTATCTTTACTATGCGGGAGAAAGCTTAAACAACGACTTAACTGGGCTGATATGAACCTTAAATTTTTTGAACAAAAAATGACGATTCTTTTCGGAACACGTTTAAAAAAAGAGTGAGACGAAAGGCGCTTTGAACCTGATGATAACGTTGTTTGACCCGCTTATGCCTTGGCGCGCAGCGTAGAGGTGTAAGTGGGTCAAATGGCGTTATATTAAGGGTTCAGCCTTTCGGAACACGTTTAAAAGGCCACCAATCGGCCGATTTCACATCGGTAGATTGGTGGCCTTACGCACCTTTAATTACCTTTAGATCGCTGTTTCAACCCGCCACCGACGCCAATAATCCAGAACAAGACGGCAAAAATACCATAACCGTATAGATATTGAGAGCCCGTTCCCGCAATCGTCAAGATACCTTGCAGGACTAACCAGATTGTTATTGACCAAATCGCCAAATTCGACCATTGCCAAAAACGTTGTAGCGCGAGTTGCCAGGTGACATCGATTTTCGTTAAAATCAGCGTCCCACGGATCAACGCGGGTATTAACGGTATCAACCACGCCCAATTCAGGC
Organism: Weissella sp. DD23; assembly: GCF_001579105.1. Taxonomy (NCBI): domain Bacteria; kingdom Bacillati; phylum Bacillota; class Bacilli; order Lactobacillales; family Lactobacillaceae; genus Weissella; species Weissella sp. DD23. The sequence goes on from NZ_KQ970393.1 coordinate 111,008, forward strand.
TCGCTGATTGCACACCATGACCAAAATGATTATACACAAGATGGAAGATGGAAGATAAAAATAAAAATTGAAACGCCTACCCATTTTAGGACCGTTTTATATCGTTGCATCTTTTGCTCCTTTAATTTGCGTAACCAAAATACAGCATATCTGACACTGCACGTTCGGATGACTGACCAGAACCACCAACTGGATTATTAATCACTTTACCGTTCAAAACCATTGTTGATGAGCCACCACCATCCAAATTATAAGCGTAGGTCGCACCGTGATCGGCCATCACATTAGCTAACTGATAGAGCGACAGACCAGTTGATTCTGACGTACGACCATCTGAAACCACGACAATATAGTGATTCTTACCCACCTGACCAATGGCCGTCCGTGGGTTTGACGCCTGCGATTGCCCGACTTCCTCAGATTCAGAAACCGTCACTTTACTATTTTCTACAAGGGTCGGTCCGAAACTCAAAACTTGCTGCGCACCATCCTTCAGTAATGTACTAGCGCTAGTATCAGTTTGATTAACTGACTTCATATTGCCATCGCTATCAATCACTAACGCATCCGTGTCCGCAGCAGCTGTATCACGGTACAGCGTACCGTTTCGAACGACATATCCTGTGTCGCGGAAGCCGTAATAATCACCATTAATGGCAAATATTGCCTGATGATCACTCGCCATCGATGACGTGGTTTCTGTATAATTTCGGCCATACGTATTATTAGCCAAGGCAGTCTGCAATAAACTCGGATCATCGACCGTAATATCTGCCACATAAACACTCGTGCCAGATACTCGTTCTGTTGTGACCTTAATTTTCATATGACTATCTTCATACGACGTTGCAGTCGTCTTAACCGAGCTCGTTTCTTTTTTAACCGTCGTCTTGACCTGCTTTGTACTCGTTGCAATGGCCGTACCAGAGTGTTGCAGCATAAACGTATCTACCAACGTGAAACTCGTATAAAGCGTTAAGATGGTTGCGGTTATTAAATTTAATTTACGACTCATGAATTTGCTCCTGACGTTGCTTAAATACTAGTTGCTTTTGAATCAGGTAACTACCAATAAAGATAATGACATCGACCATGATTTTCACAGGAATTGGATGCGGAATAACCGTATCAACAAGTTGTAATAGCACAGCCGACAAAATCATCTGAACACTAAATAGGATGAGATATCGTCGACGATCACCCGCGACATTCTGACTTCGGAACACCCAGCGCTGATTCAAACTGAAGTTAACAACGCCAGAAACCAGACGCGCTAGTACAGAGGCTAGCAACAATGTTCCTGTTGACGCATTATGAAACACGGTCATTAACAACAATGCGAATAACAGTACGTCAACGCCGGCTGAAGTTAACGAAGACAAGCCAAATTTCAAGAAACGTCGATAGACTAAGAGCGAATCACGCACTGGATGAAAGTGCGTTCCTTCATTTTGCCCTTCGTAAATGATCTGAATTGGAATCATCGTCAGCTTGATTTGCAACGACTTTAATTCAAGCAGCATGTTCATCTCGTATTCAAAACGCTCTCCTTGCACATTAGCCATTGCAGGTAAAATCGCCATTGGTAGCCCGCGTAAACCCGTTTGTGTGTCCGGAATCGTCAGACCCGTTGCCAACTTCGTCATCTTACTCGTAATGGTATTCCCCCAATACGACTTTGCCGGCACTTGCCCTTTTTCAAAATTTCTAACGCCCAACACAAGACCTTGTTCGCCAGCCTCTAACACCTCCGCCATGTGAACGATATCGTCAATCGCATGTTGGCCATCTGAATCGGCCGTCACCATCCCGACACTGTTTGGAAAATGTTGTTGGACATAACCAATCGCTGTTTTCAAAGCGGCGCCCTTCCCCCGATTGGTCTCATGAGTTAAAACAACAGCGCCTAACTCTGCCACTTGACCAAATATGGTTTGGAAGTGAATGCCTGATCCATCATCAACCACCACAACCGGGCGACGTGACACTTTGCGAATTGCCATCATAACAGTAATAAAATTTTCAGTTGGTTCAAATGCCGGGATAACAATCACGGCATGGGTCCCTGTTTGTTCAATCTTCATAAGCAGTTCCTCGCTTTCTGTTCGTGGAACATCTTATGATTTGTAACCGAAGCGAAACTTCAACCAGCCACAAACAAATCTTAAACGCAAAAACGCTCGAATTATCCAACCGTTAATCGGAAAATTCGAGCGTTCGCAACACCTGATTTATTTTAATTTTTGGTTTTTCGGCATCGTCATACTAAAGACTGTCCCATGTGGTTGATTATCAAGCACTTCAATCGAACCACGGTGCCCCTGCACAACCCACTTGGCAATCGCTAGTCCAAGACCGTGCCCACCCGTTGAACGGGAACGCGCTTTATCAACACGGTAAAAACGATCAAACAGATGTTGCTTATCGGCATCCGGCACGCCTTTACCAGTATCAGAAACTTGCAATTTAATATTATTACCAGCCGCACTCGCACTAATCACAACGTTAGCACCTTCACCAGCATACTTTTGCGCATTATCAGTCAAAATCACCAATAATTGGCGCAGACGTTGGGCATCCCCGACCATCGGCAACGTTTCTGGTACATCAACCGACAATGTTTGGCCCTTTTCTTCAGCATTAAATTCATAAATATCACCGACTTCACGCGCAATGGCGGCCAAATCAACGTCGGCAAACGCAAACAATGGCACATCAGCGTCAGCTTGCGACAGCGTCAGCAAGTCACCGGTCAAATTATTCAAATGTCGGACCTCGGTTAACGCATTCGCGACGTTTTCCACTTGGTCCATCACCGTGTCATTTGGCCGTTCAAGCATCCGTTCCAAGTTATTCTGAATAACCGTCATTGGCGTTTTAAATTCGTGGGCGGCATCAGCCACGAACGTCCGTTGTTGTGACCACGAACGCATAATTGGTCGCATATTGGCCCGAGTTAACGCAATCGCCATCAATAACAACGCAATTTCAGACAGTGCGAAAATCCATACCAGTCGATTCTGGAATGCATCAACCATCTCGTGTTCGGTCGTCACATCAACAAATGCCATTTGATCACCATGCCGGTAGAAAAAGTACCAACTACCCCGATATGACTTCAAATAAACCTTGCCTTCTTTCAACGCCAACGCATCTTGGAACGTTTGGACATAGTCAGTCACTTGGGCAGTTTGCAACGGCCGGTCAAACCCACTTTGCGGGGCAAATGCCTTTTCGACACGTTCCTGCGCATTGCCGTACATCACGACCCGGAACTGGCTAATAGTAAACGTCCCAATCAACGAGAACACCATCGTAAAACCGACGACCATCAAAATAGTCATCTTCACCTGTTGCGGTAGCGAAGCGCGGATTCTTTGCAACCACTTGGGTAGTTTTATTTTCGCGAAAAACGCCCTGATTTTTTCAAGCATCACGGCGATTTTCGACTGTTTTTCAGTTGGCACCATTAAGCTTCCGTCGCTGCATTTAGGGTGTAACCCACGTTACGCAACGTCTTAATGTTTACTTGGGCATCCGCGTTGCGCAAGTTCTTACGAAGGTTTGACATGTAAACTTCAACAACCGTCAATGACGTATCTGAGTCAAAGCCCCACAAACGATCAAAAATTTGATCCTTTGTCACAATCTGGCCAACGTGTTGCATAAGGTAAACCAGCAGACCAAATTCACGACCTTGCAGACTAATTTCTTCATTATTAACGAGAACCCGGTGTTGATCGATGAAAACTTGCACATTCCCAACTTCCAAAGCGCCATCTTGACCCAAAACACCCGCGTGACGCAATAACGTCTTCAAACGCGCCAATAATTCTTCCTTATAGAAAGGCTTAGTAATGTATTCGTCGGCGCCTAAGTTAAAGCCTTGCATCTTATCAGACAATTCGCCCTTTGCCGTCAACATCAAGATCGGCAACGTTGGATAAAGCTCCTTGGCTTTCTTCAAAATGGTAAAACCATCTTGACCTGGCAACATGACATCTAAGACCACGGCATCATAAACACCAGATTCAATCTCGTACCAGCCTTCATCACCGTCATGCACTTGCGTCACTTCACCAAGATCTGAAATCGTTTCACGAACCGTATCGTTCAATGCATAATCGTCTTCAACTACCAATAATTTAATCGTATTTCCTGCCATCTCACTAACCTCGCTGCACCCAAAGATTTTTTCATTTCGTATTTAATGACTTAAATATAGTGACTGAACCTTAAAATCGGCATAGTGGCAACTTTGCCGAACCTTAAATATTTAAGGTTTCTCCTTCATTATAATCATTTCCATTCCGTAAGTCTTGGTAGAATGATTAATAGGAGGAACAACTATGTTATTTGATACCATTCACCACATTGCCATCAACGCATCAAACTACGATGCCACTAAAAACTTCTATGTTAATAAACTTGGCTTCCAAGTAATTCGCGAAAACGTGCGACCAGAGAAAAATGATATCAAGTTGGATTTGCGCCTTGGCACACAGGAACTCGAGATTTTTATCAGTGATAAATTTCCAACGCGACCATCGTTCCCTGAAGCGCGCGGTCTACGCCACTTGGCTTTTAAAGTTGCCAGTGTCCCTGACACGGTCGCCTATTTGGCTACCCAAGGCATCAAGAGTGAGCCCATTCGTACCGATGATTACACCGGTGAGAAAATGACCTTCTTTTTTGATCCTGATGGATTACCGCTTGAAATTCATGAATAGGTTTTGAAACCAAAGGAAAAAGGCACCAGGTTCGCCACCTGGTGCCTTTCCGACCATACTTCTTAAATTGCAATCCGCATGGCCGTCCGGTAGTTGCCTACCGGGCTAAATACAATTACGTATCGCCCTTGTTTCCTATACAAGGGCGATACGAATCGTTTGATTGCTATAATCTGACAAAACGTATCACCCCCTTTCCTAGATTGACTATAATTATAGACCCTAATTTTGGAAATTCAAGTATGAAAGTCATTCTTTTTTCTGCTGAATAACACCCACGGCGGCTACTGTTGTTAACAGACCCAGCCCGGCCCAAGTTAGCCATGGCGTCGCCGCAAAATCCGTTGCTGGTAACGCTGGTGTAGGCGCCTGCGTAACCATTTCCGGCAGAGTTGCTACAGGCCTTGGCGCTGGGTTTAGTTTCTGATTAACTAAGTTATTCGGGCGACGCGCATTCTGGGCCACTAACTTCGCTGGCCGTGCCGTTACTTCATGCGGTGCCGACTGGGCCGGTTGCAATACTGGTTGAGATGGCGTCACTAATCGACGTGTCAGCACATCTTGTTTTGGCGGTGTTACACGAACGGACGGCAGTGTCACTCGTCGACGTGGCACTTGCCGTGTCTGTTCAACTGGCACACTAACTGGTGTGGGCGTTTCAACTGGGCCAATTATTTTAGGCTGTTTATCCTCATGGTCAATTTCAACTGCAGGTGTCATCGCGACATCATCATCAAGCGGAATGCCATGTTCTGTGCGATCACCGTCGCCATCGTCATCCCCCGCAATTATTTCAGCAGGTGTTTCTTCGACGTATGAATCGTACACATACACAACCGCGATGGTTTCATTGGCTTTACCGTAATGTCCGTGGGCATTATCTGTCACCCGAACCATGCGATAAGCCGGCAAGGTTTTAGCTGTCGTCGCGTAGGCCGTTCCTGGATTAGCAATGGTTGTTTCGGTCGGCGCGACTTCATGGCCAAATTCATCAACGTGAAACACCTTCAAACGGGCTTGACCATTAATATCAACCACATCCGGCGTGGTTTGGGCATACAACGGCGCGGCGACCGCCAACAAGTCACCGTTACCATCATACGTTTTCAGGACGCTAACGGCCGCATTAACTGCTGTGTTATCAGCAAACCGGAGATAAAACTGGTGCCCATGTGACCCTGTCCCCTCTGACGGGTGGTCACCACCAGCCCGGCCAATATTCGCGTCAAGCTGTTTTAGGTCGGCTAATGTCAACGCCCCCGTTGCCTGATGTTGCTGCAAAAATGTCGAGAATGAACCATCATGAAAATTATCAATGCCCCACTCAGTGTATGGATTCCCCATATTATAGGCCAAAGTATACGAGCCATCATCGTTCAGTCGCGTCGTGTACGCGCCGCGACCATTTCGTGCCAACTCACGCGCAATCGTTTCGTCTGACGCAGCCCCATCAATGGTCACGAACGTTTGCGCGTAAGTCGGTTCGGTATTCATTTGACGGGTGGTCGCTGAAATGACTGTCGCTTGGTAGTCACCATTTTTATTTTTATCGACCACATAGTACGTCGAGTAGCCGGACGACGAATTCACTGATAACACCGTACCCGCTTCAATTTTCACCTGTTGAATTTGCACTAAATCACTGGTCGCAAACTGGTCATTTTCGCGAATTTGGGCCGTCTTAGTCGCATCCCCACGTAACAAGGCATTCATATACCCATCATCTTGGTAATAACTACCAACCCCCATCTGGTCACTTTTGGTAAAAATATGTTGCGTTGCGACGCCCGGCGCATCAGTCTGAAAACGTGATGCGAATGCAAAATGGCCCACAACTTCAGTCTGGCCGAACACGATGCGAGCGGACCCGGTTTTCGCTGCCCAAATTGGCGCTTCCGGCAGTGGCGCCGCGGTCGATCCGGTAATCGTTAAATGTGAATCCACCCGTCCAATCGGGGTTGCTTGTAGTGTCAGCCGTAACGCTTGTCCCACAACTTCATATGCCCCGATCATCTGTTTATCATGTTGTAACACACCATTCGCGCGCACCAAATCATATCGCTGGCGATTAACCGTGTTATCCGAAATCATTTCACCATACAACGGGATCGTAATCGTGTCACCGGCCTGGTATTGGCCGGTGGTATTATCAATGGTTAGCCCCACTGCAAATCCATTCACAATTCGTGCATCAGCCACTTGCACAAAACTTGTACCAGCTGGCAAAACCGTCCCGGCGGCATTAACGGCGCCACTAACCGTTGTCGTCACAGTTCGTGCTACTAAATTATCGGTAGACCAATCCCAATTTTTAGGGTCGCGAGTTGCCACATTAGGTGCCACCATCATGGTGACCTTGTCTTGTTCTGCCGCTCGAACTACCGGCATTATCCCCAACACCGTCATTGTCACACCCAATAGTACCGTTGGCCCTTTAAGCCCTAATTTGGGCATTTGTCCCACTGACCATTCATTCATCAACGCCATTCGCACTCCCATACCCCCTGTTTGTCGGACGGAAATCAACTTCGATCATTATACGTAAGTCCATTACGAACAGTCTAGCGAACAAAAAAGAAGCGACATAGACCAATTCGCTATATCGCTTCTGCTTTTGTTATTTAATTTCTTGTGCGGTCGTCAGTTGATCCCGCAATTTGTGGCGTTGAATCTTGCCACTAGCCGTTCGGGGGAAAGTTTCCGTCTCAAAGAATCGTACCGGCACTTTATAGTGGGCCAATCGGTCACGACCAAAGTTACGTAACGCCTCAAAATCCATCGTTTGTTCGCCTTTAAACATCACAAAAGCGACCGGGACAGCACCCCAACGATCATCTGGAATACCAACGACTGACATTTGGGCAATCGCATCCGCTTCACCATAGACCGATTCGATTTCGTCAGGGAACACGTTTTCACCACCTGACGAAATCATATCGCCTTCACGCCCTTCAACGTACAAAAAGCCTTCATCATCCAACCAACCCATGTCACCGGTATCGAACCAGCCATCGACAAACGCCTCGGCATACTTATCTGGGCGATTAAGATAACCCACCGCTAAGGTTGGCGACTTGATTTGAATGCGACCGACTTTGTCAGCATCATTAATTTTTTGGACTCGCACTTCAACCGGGAATAAAGGCTTCCCCGCCGATCCCAACTTGCGCGTTGCACTGCTTGCATCCAGTGCAATCACTTGCGACGCTGTTTCAGTCATCCCATATGATTGCACAATCTCAATGCCGGCAGCCGTCGCTTTTTCCAAAGTCGTTAAATCAGTTGGTCCGCCACCAAGCAACATGGTCCGGAAACGTTCATGGTAGACAGCTCCTGCCGGTAGCTGAGCCAATAACTGTTTCAACATGACTGGGACCACTGAGATGGTTGTCACTTGACCTGTTAATAATTCCTGGTTAATCCGTTCGACATCAAAACGTTCATATAGCACAACACCCATTCCATAAATCAATGAGCGCATCATAATTGACAGCCCACTAATATGGAAGATTGGAACCGCCGCAAGCCAGACATCATTTGGCGTCAGCCCCAAATTGAGCGCTGAACCAACTGCTGAATAGAAGTGATTCCCAAACGTTTGCATGACACCCTTGGGATTACCGGTGGTACCCGAGGTATACATAATTGACGTCACTTTATCTAATTCAAACGCCGCAACTGGCGTGATTGGTTCCGCTTCAGTTGCTAAAATCGCTGAAAAGTTAAGCTGGTGAACATTCGCCAACTCGCCAACAAAGGCATCATCTTGTAAAACCGTTGTGATTGCAGCATCTGCTAGTTGAAAGGCCATTTCACGAGGTGACAACCGGCGATTCAACAGCACGACCGTCTTATCAAGTTGTTGAATCGCTAAAATCATAAGGTAACCCGTTAAATTATTGGGCGTAATTAAGGCAATGCGCTCATTATCATCCACATGTTTCGCGATTTGTCCTGCAATCTGCAACACCCGCTTGCGCATTTCAGCAAAGGTGAGCGTTGCATCACCAAACCGAATCGCCATCCGGGCGGGCGTTAAATTCGCGCGCTTGGTTAGCCAATTTTCCATTGTGCTTCCTTTCAATAGAAAGCCCCACATCACAAAATCATTGATGCGGGGCGTCTGTTCTTTTGTCTTTAAAAATGCCGCTTATGGGAACTTAGGGAACTGCGTAAAGTCTGGCTCACGCTTCTCAAGGAAGGCATTTTTACCCTCCTTACCTTCGTCCGTCGTGTAGTACAACATCGTGGCATCACCCGCGAATTGTTGCAAACCAGCCAAACCGTCCGTGTCAGCGTTCATTGCTGCCTTAATGAAACGGATAGCAGTTGGTGACTTCTTCAAAATTTCGTTTGCCCATTCCATCGTGGCATCCTCAACTTCAGCCAAAGGCACAACGCGGTTAATCCAGTTCATGCTGTACGCTTCATCAGCCGTGTAGAACTTCGTCAAGAACCATACTTCCTTCGCGCGCTTGTGACCGATAACACGGGCCAAGTAACCTGAACCGTAACCTGCGTCAAATGAACCAACCTTTGGTCCAGTTTGACCAAACATGGCGTTGTCAGCCGCAATCGTTAGGTCGGCAACCAATTGCAAGATGTTTCCACCACCAACGGCCCAACCCTTGACCATCGCAATGACTGGCTTTGGAATAATACGAATCAAGTGTTGCAAGTCCAGCACATTCAAACGGGCAATGTGGTCTGGTCCCACGTAACCACCGTTACCACGTACTGATTGATCACCACCAGATGAAAATGCCTTATCACCAGCTCCCGTCAAAATGATAACTCCAATTGAGGCATCATCACGCGCCATTGAAAATGCATCGATCATCTCTTGCACCATTACCGGTGTAAAGGCGTTGTGACGGGCTGGATTGTTCATCGTAACCTTCGCCACCGCATCCGAACGCTCAAACAAAATTTCTGAGTATTCTTTGATGGTTGTCCATTCTACAGTCATTTATATATCTCACTTTCTGAATTTCGAGTTTCAATTCCCTTGGTCTCAAAATATGCTTCTTAAATTATAGCTTTTTTCTACCCATTTTTCCAAAAACTCGTTAAACTTATATTTACCACTTTAACCATTTGTGTGACTTTTTGTTCGTGTTCGCTTTATTTTGGTGTACATACAAAATACATACATTTAAATTGAAAGGTTGATTATCACAATGAATGCAATTGAATATTTAAACATTTCTACTGAAAAACTAACCGCGGAAGAAGTCATTTTGACCATGCCAATCCGTGATGAAGTTAAGCAACCATACGGCATTGTTCATGGCGGTATCAATGCGTTGCTTGCCGAAACAGCCGGTAGCTTCGGCGCCAACTACGGCCTTGATAACACCAAGCAAGTACCTGTCGGCTTGGACATTCACACGCACCACATCGCACAAGCGACAGAAGGCACATTGCGCGCCATCGCCAAGCCAATTCACGCTGGTCGTCAAATCCAAACTTGGCAAATCGATACATTCGTTGTCGAAACTGGTAAGCACACTTCCTCATCAACATTAACGGCTATGATTATTCCCGTTCGGCGCTAGGTGATTTGCTAATCGCGACGTATAATAGTCAACAAACAGAAACGTCATTTTTCAGTTCAACTAGAGGAGATTGCCATGAAGGCTTTGTTGATTATTGATTACACAAATGATTTCGTCGCACCAGAGGGACCATTAACTGCCGGGGAGACAGCTCAAGCACTCGCACCACGATTGGTCGAACTTGCTGATGAATTTTTAGCTAACGGTGATGCCGTCATTTTGCCAACTGATTTACACGTACCAAATGACCCCTATCACCCTGAGACAAAATTGTATCCAGCTCACAACGTCGCCAACACACCAGGCCGCGACTATTATGGCGTCCTTGCTGATTGGGTTGCTGCGCACAAGGACGATGCTAACGTGTGGATTTATCCTAAGAATCGTTACAGCAGTTTCGCTAATTCTGATTTGGATAATTATTTGCGATCACGTGATATTAAGGATATTCATTTGACCGGGGTCGACACCGATATTTGCATTTTGCACACAGCGGTCGACGCCTACAACTTGAACTACGACATTACCGTCCATGCCGATGGCGTCGCAAGTTTTACCCAAGAAGGTCACCGTTGGGCACTTTGGCACTTCAAGAACGTGCTCGGTGCAACCGTGACACCGGATATTAATTACAATCTAGACTAGAACAAAAATTAGAAAAGCCACTTTGGACAAATTTTCCAAAGTGGCTTTTTCTCATTATTATTTAATCCCAAAATGCGCTGCAGCTGCTCCAAAATTAAAACGTTGGTAGGCAACCGTCTTGAAACCAGTCTCACGCATCAAGTCAGCCAAAGCTGTAAATGACATGAATTCTTCTGTCGTCTTTTCCAAGTAGTCATATGAATCCTTATCATGAGCAAACACCTTACCCATCATCGGCATCACACCCTTGAAGTACATCTTCCAGAATGGCTTGATAACCGGATTGTCAGGTTGTGATGTTTCCAAGACAACCAACTGACCACCAGGCTTCAATACACGATACAATTCTTGCATCCCCTTTTCAGCATCTGGCAAGTTACGCAAACCAAATCCAATCGTTACCAAATCGAAGGTGTCATCTTCATATGGTAGTTCCATGGCATTCCCTTGCGTTAGGGTTACCCAAAAACTCACGCCGGCTTCGCGAACTTTTTCGCGGGCGACAGCCAACATTTCTGAACTCAAATCAAACCCAGTCACATGGCCCTTATCACCTAATTCTTTAGCCAACGCAATCGTCCAGTCACCCGTTCCAGCAGCAACATCTAAAATTTGGCCATTCTTTGGAATATCGATTGACGCCATCGTCTTGGCACGCCAACTGCGGTGTGTCCCCAAACTGATAATATCGTTCATCTTGTCATAGTCTTTTGCCAAACCATCAAAGATGCCTTGGACACGTTGTGGCGCTTTGTTCATGTCATATCCCTCAATCATTTTTAGTGTACTTACATTATACAACGATTACCCAGGCGACGCATTGCGACATCTCAAATCCATTGTCACGTTATTTGTATATGGCAATAAGCTTTAATTAGGCAATCGAAACAAACACCCCAGTATCATTTGTATCACCTGATAGGCGCCAACGCTTTAACATCAATACATCACAGTCATAATCAATGACGATTGGTCTTAATTTGGCTACATCCGCTTCTTTTTGTTGCGCCAGTACGTCGCATCGTACCCAACCGCGTAAGCGTAATCGTGGCATCCACTCTAATGGCGGCAACATCATCATCGGTTTAATTTGACCATGGAGATAATCTTGTAGTTGCTTCACTTCTTCTTGCACCTGCGGTTTACGTGTCTGTGACACATGCGGAATCACCAACACCGTCGCACCTAAATCAAAAATGTGCGCTTCACTCCCCTCCCCCACTGCACGATGCCAAACTGCATCAATTTTGCCTAAATGTATGATGCCAACACCTCTTTCAACATCACGCAATCGCGTCGTCGCTGACCAAGACCATACTGGCCGCTCCCCAAATTCACGAAACGCCGCCTCTAAACTCACTAGCGGATTGTCTGCGCGCAATTGCGATACGCCATCACGCGGTAAAATGCCGTCGCCAATTTGCTGTGGCAAACCGGCCGACACATGCTGACTAGCATCCGGAATCACAACCATTGTCACACCTTGCGACAACATCCCTGCCACCATTCGTCCCCAATTCACACTGCCCGCGGCCAAACAATCCATTTCCAACACTACTAAACGCATATTTTCATCCCCCAAAAAGTCGCTAATATAGCTCAGTCTAGCGGACTACAAGCCCCGGAACAAGGGCATTTCTGCACAACTATCATGCAAAAAATGTACCATCACCGTTAACAATAAACGGGTTAAACAAAAACGTGATTAGCCAGTAGCACCGGTCTAATCACGTTTCGTATTTTATACTTTGATGATTAATCTGCATAACAGTCAGCATAATCAACAAAAATTTAATTTCATAAATCGCCCAAACGACCCCACTTAGGTCGCGCGTCCGCTTCCGCCTCTGCTTCAGATTCAGCCGCCACTTTGTCGGCATAATACATATCCGCTAAATAATCATGCGCAGCTGGTTGCTGCATTTTCACCTGCTTATCAGTTGGTGTGGCGACCGCCGGTTCTGATTCAACCACCTCAGGCATCTCAAATTGGCCATCACCTGTCGCAAGCACTTGTCCCAATAAATCATGCAACTTTTCAACTTCTTCGCGGGTTAGCGTTAGCCCCTTACCCATTTTGGCATGATCCGGTGACCACGTTCGCAAATCATACTTCGGTTTGTTGGCACCCCATTGCACGACATTTAATTGCATCTCCCAGCCAGACTTACTCGTTGAGAGCGTCCCCAATTCTTCTAAAATTTCATACTTCAAATCAGCCATTTCAACCTCATTTCTGCTTGTAACGCCTGTAACAGGCAAATTTTGTCTCACTAATTGTATTATACAAAATCTAAGTCGTGCGCGATTGGTGTTTGCATAAGCGTTCGAACTGTCTCAAGCTGTCGCGTCTGACCTAGCACCCACATTAGTTTTGCCACGATTGCTTCGGTGTTCATATCACCAGCCGTAATACCACCAGCATCCGCAACCCGCTTGCCCACTTCATAGAGATAAATATCTTGTCCCTCTTCTAAAATCTGGGTCGTAATAATAACTGGGATACCGGCTGCCGTCAATTTTTCAACACCCGGAATAAGATTGCGACGCTCGAATGGCAGACCGCCATTACCAAAGCTTTCAATAATGACACCATGCATATTAGCGGCCAAATAATCAAAAATATCGACCGTTAGACCCGGAAACGCCTTAAGTACAAACACCTTGGTATCCAGATTAATGCTAGGTGTCAGTACCGGCGTTTCAGGTTCAGGTTGGTACAACGGCACCATGTTACCTTCTGATACGCTAGCAATGTACGGATAATTAATACTTTCGAACGCATCATAACTCTTTGATTTGGTCTTCACTGCCCGTGTTCCCGCCATAACAAGACCATTAAAGACTAAATAAACACCTTGCAGGTCCGTTTGGCTAGCAAACGTTAACGAATCGTGTAGATTACGCACCGCGTCGGTTTCAGCCATACCAAGTGGCACTTGCGATCCCGTCAAAACAACCGGCTTATCAAAGCCATACAGCAAATATGACAGAGCAGCAGCCGAGTAGCCCATGGTATCCGTACCATGCGTCACGATGAAGGCGTCGTACGCCTGGTGATGCGCTTGAATTCGTTCCGCAATTTCAACCCAGTCTTCCGGTTGCATATTAGTCGAATCCTTACTCATCACGTTTTCAACGGACAAATTCACCCCTGGTCGACGTTCAAAATAACTGACTAACACTTCCGCCGCCAACCCAGGCGCCAACCCGTTCTCCGTCTTTGTTGAGGCAATTGTGCCTCCCGTTGTCAGTACTAGCACTTCTTTCACGCTACTACCCTCCCCTACGCTTCTTTCTAGATATCCTTACATTATCGCACAGACCGCATTGTCTATTGCGATTAATTTCAGCATATCCGCAAATAAAAACGGGTTTAACAACCAACGTTGCTAAACCCGTTTAATTCTTAATATTAATCTTTGGTACTATGCTTTGCGCCATAGGCCACGTATACCAACGCACCTACAACGACCCAAACAAGGGTCAAAATCAAGGCATCCTTGTTCAAAGAAACGAACAAACCGATTGAAGCCAATGCTGAAATAATTGGCAACACTGGGTACCATGGCATCTTGTAACCTGAGTGGTCAATATCTTGACGCTTACGCAACTTCAAAACACCCACTGAGGCGACGATAAAGGCGATCAACGTTCCGGCAGAAACCAAGTTTGCCAACATCCCAACTGGGAATACGGCGCCCAACACGACGGCCAAAATTGTCAAAACCAATGTACCATTCTTTGGCAACCCATTCTTATCCAACTTGGCAAAAGCCTTTGGCATCAAACCGTCACGTCCAAATGAGTAAACCAAACGTGACCCACCAATCATCAAGGCAATCAAACCAGAGAACATACCAACCAACGCCACAACTGACAACAAGTTCGCTGTAAACAAGTGACCTGATTGACGCAATGCCCAAGCGGCCGGCTCAGCATTACCAGCAAACTTCGTGTAGTGGAACATACCCGTCAAAACGGCTGCAACACCAACGAACAAAACTGTTGCAATCAACAACGTGCCAACGATTGCACGCGGCATTGTCTTTTGTGCGTTCTTAACTTCGGCTGAGTTGGCAGCAATTGTGTCGAAACCGATGTATGCGAAGAAGACTTGCGCAGCTCCCATCATGACACCGTGCATACCACCGAAGTTTGTTCCGGGCACGTGCTTCGGTACAAATGGTACCCAGTTTTGCAACTGGACAGCAGTAGCACCCACTACGATGAACAAAACGATAACCGCAATCTTACCAATAACCAACCAGTTTTCAACCTTGGCGGCACCCTTCACACCACGTGAAACCAGGTGACCAACAACCAACAACGCCAAGGCACCAAACAAGTCGAACCACGTTCCGTTACCTAGCGAGAACGATGTCGTCAACGCCTTTGGTAACGCAATACCAAAACTTGATAGGAAACCTTGGAAATATGATGACCACGATGCTGAAATCAACGCCAAGGCAATCAAGTACTCTGCTAGGACCGCCCAACCGGCTAGCCAACCGACAAATTCACCATAAATGACGTTAGCCCATGAATAGATTGACCCCGCATATGGCATCGCTGATGCAAATTCTGAATAAGCCAAGGCTGATAAACCGGCAATAATTGCTGCAATAATAAATGAAATAACAACCGCTGGTCCTGCGTAATCAGCCGCCACGATACCTGGCATCGTAAAGATACCAGCACCCACAACCGTTCCGACTCCCATTGCGATCATTTCACGCAATCCGAGCACAGGCTTCAGATGGCCGTCCTTATCCGCGTAATTTCGCGGATCTTCTCTGCGCGCC
>NZ_KQ970393.1:126765-136566 GCF_001579105.1 Weissella sp. DD23
TCTTCTCTGCGCGCCATGCGCGCGAACAAACCCTTTTGTTCCATAAACGTTTCCTCGTTTCAACTACTCATCTAGCTACTAGATTTACTCATTCAATCATTAGAAAATAATGTGATAATTCTACATTCAAAACCAGTTACTGTCAACTGAATTTACCACCACAAATGCCCAGTTTTCGGAACTTAACGCATTATTATTAAATACTTTTCATAAATGATTATCGACTATGCAAAATATAATGAATGCCTTTTTAGCTTGCGTACCTTTAGTAATAATGATAAACTTCTAATCATTAAGTACTAACAAGAAAGAAATGGAGGTCATCATTATGATTAAGCAATACCGTCACAACAGCATTACTGTCATCACGACGACCACCACCTCAACCACCATTTTGGCTGGTTGGGCTCTTTAAAGTACTGTTAAATAAAGATTGTTAACAGGCCGTCCAATCAGTTCTACACCCCATTGCGGTGCATGGCTAGTTGGACGGTCTTTTTGTATGCTTAGGAGAAAAAGAATATGGCAAAGAACAAAGATAAATTACCTGACGGCCAGTTACAACGGTCGCTAACGTCAAATCAAATGCAGATGATTGCCTTGGGTGGTACCATCGGGGTTGGCCTATTTATGGGTTCAACTTCAACAATTAAATGGACTGGTCCTTCCGTCCTATTAGCCTACGCTTTCGTCGGCTTGCTCCTGTACTTAGTGATGCGAGCCTTGGGTGAAATGATTTTCATCAACCCCACAACCGGATCATTTGCTGATTATGCAACCAATTACATTCACCCGCTTGCTGGGTATCTTACAAAATGGAGTAACGTTTTCCAATATATTGTCGTTGGTATCAGTGAAGTTATCGCGGTTAGCCAATATCTCAATTACTGGTGGCCAAACCTACCTGGTTGGATTTCCGGCGTGGTCGTTATTGCCACTTTGACGCTAGCGAACCTTGCTTCAGCCAAGGCATACGGCACGATGGAATTCTACTTTGCCATGATTAAGGTTGTCACGATCATTTTGATGATTGTATTGGGTGTGATGGTCATCTTCTTAGGATTGGGTAATCACTGGCACGCACTTGGCCTATCAAACTTGTGGTCACATGGTGGCTTCTTCACCGGTGGTGTGAAGGGATTCATCTTCTCACTATCAATTATCGTTGGGTCATACCAAGGAATCGAAGTGTTGGGTATCACAGCTGGTGAAGCTGCCAACCCACGTCACGCTATCGTCTCATCAGTTAAGTCAGTTGTTTGGCGTATTTTGATTTTCTACATCGGGGCCATTTTCGTTATCGTAACGATTTACCCTTGGAACCAACTGGCAGCCGTTGGCTCGCCATTCGTTGAAACGTTCTCAAAGGTTGGAATTGCTGGTGCCGCTGGAATCATTAATTTCGTGGTCTTGACGGCTGCCATGTCAGGCGCCAACTCAGGCATTTACAGTTCAAGTCGTATGCTATTCAAGTTGTCACGCGACAAGGAGACGTCTGGTGTTTTCCAAAAGCTATCTTCACACCACGTCCCATACGTTTCAATTTTGGCCATTTCAGGTGGTATCTTACTTGGTTTGATTTTGAACACGGTATTATCACTTTATAGTAAGTCAACGGCAAACATCTTTGTCCTGGTTTATAGTTCAAGTGTGTTACCTGGTATGGTGCCTTGGTTCGTTATTCTTTGGTCAGAACTTAGCTTCCGCCGTTCAAACAAGGAATTACTTAAGGATCACCCTTTCAAAATGCCACTCTACCCATTGACGAACTACTTCGCAATCTTCGCTTTGGTCTTGATTGTCATCTTTATGTTCATCAATCCTGAAACACGCATCTCAGTTTCAATTGGAGCCGGCTTCCTCGTGTTGCTATCACTATTCTTCTTCGCAACGAACAAGCACAAGCAATAAATCAAAAGCGTCCTCGCAGCAGATGCGGGGACGCTTTTTTTGATTTATTGCTTATTTTTATAGTATAGATAAACCGGAATACCAACAGCCACAAACACAAACGAAATGAGGACCATTGTAAAACTAGAAATCAACGTATTAATCAAGATGAACAACGCACCTAAGATAGCCACCAAAGGCACAAACGGGAATAACGGTACGCTAAACACTTCCGGATCACGTGCCAAACCGGCCCGTTTGTTACGAATACGTAAGATGAAAATACCAAAGAATGTTGCCGTATAGAACAACCAGATGACGAACACAGCCATATCTGATAGCCAATCTGCCTTTGACGTAAACATCAACGCACCGGCTAAAACAGCTGTGGTCCACAAAGCGCCAACCGGGGCCTGCGCTTTATTCAAACGGGCTAAGAACTTGGGCAACATGCCATCTTCAGCCATCGCATACACCATACGTGGGAAAGCTAACATCTTACCATTCAAAGTTCCCGCCATTGAAATCAAAATACCAATCGATAGTAGACGACCGCCTAGCTCACCGAAGGCCGACTTTGCTACTTCATAAGTCACATTATTGCCAAGTTTAACAATTTGATCGGCAGGCATCGCACGGTACACACCATATGAAACACCAACATAGGCCAACATAACAATCAAAATACCCCCAATAATTGAACGGGGAATATTACGCCGTGGGTTCTTTAATTCACCCCCCAAATTGGTCAGCGTTGCCCACCCATCGTAAGCAAACAACGTTGCCAAAACGGCCATACCAAAGTTTCCCGTTGCCGTTGATGATAGCTGGGTAACCGTCTGACCCAGTGCGTCAGCCTTACCGAAAAACAAACCAAATACCATCAAGACTGCAATTGGAATCAACTTAATACTGGTCGTAGCGACTTGGAACATCGAAGCAATTCGATTATCTAGCGAATTCATCAATGTGATAAGCACTAATGTTCCCAATCCAACCCAAATCACCGCACTATCTGGTAGGCCAAAAAAATTAGCAAACAGATACGCGAAGTATGCAGCAATAGAAGCCACAATTGCCGGCGCATAAACTACAACTTGCGTCCAGCCGGTCAAAAAGCCCCAAAACTTACCGTACAACTTATCCATATAAATATAGATACCACCGGTCTGGGGAATGTGCGCGCCAATTTCTGAAATCGTTAACCCGGCTGCCAAAGTGATTACCCCACCAGCAACCCAAGCGAGTAACCCAAGTGTTGTGCTACCAGCCGTTTCCAACACTTGTCCCTGCTTGAAAAAAATTCCCGATCCGATAACGGTTCCGATTACAATCGAGATACCCGTCCAAACACCCATCGTCCGTTTCAAATGATGCTCTTGCCCTGCCATATCCTATACCCTCTACTTTCAAAATAACCCAATATCACACAAAAACACGCAATCGTCTCGACGAAAATTTCGTCAGTTAACGATTGCGTGTTCGATTAAGCGCTTAATAATTTTTGTACGCTAAAATCCTCAACCGTTAAACTGGACGGTTGAGTCAGAGGACGTCGTCATGATGATAGCTGTGCTAATTCGATTATTCATAAGTCTGCCCTCCTTTTGGCGTTTTTGTATGATTAGAACTTTATCATCATCTCATCGTTTGTGCAATAGGTTTTCTCATTCTATTTTTAATATCTTCAATGCATCCCCAGACTGATTTAGAATTCGAATTTCTAATCCAGGCTGCGTTACCCCACCAGCCCGCATGGCCCCCAGCACCTTATCCGTTAACTTCTGTACCTGCGCTTGTTCATGCTTCAAGCCAAAATTAATGAGTTCTGTTGACACATTAGTTGTCCGGATGGTGTATATAATACGATTCTGATCATCGGTTGCATTGGCCGACGTAACCATCCCCTGCGACAGTTTTAATACGCGACGTTGGTAGGTATTTAATTGTGACGCAACCGCATGCGCGGATCCTGGTTGCAAGTTAACCCGCAAATCTACTTGTGATGCCACTGGTAATTTAGGTTGCGTCTGCGACCAAACCACCAACCCAATCAGGATACTTAAAAAGAGGAGACCACTGATTATCCACGCTAATTTTTTCATGATTAACCTCGTCTAATCTGTACTAGCAACCATTATACCGCAGTCAGAATTGCTAATAATAAAGAGCGTAAAAAAGCCTTAACCACATTTCTGACAGTTAAGACTTTTACTATTAATTCAATTTAACCAGCAAGCGTTACTAGAATACCGCCCAACATAACGAAGAGGGCCCCGATGGCAATACCAATGATTTGCGTCTTTGTTTTACGTTCCTTCAAGATCAAAATCGCACCCAACGTTGAAACGATAATGCCCATCTGTGACAACGTTGAGGCCTTCGCTTGACCAACTGCAGGGTTCAAGACAGCAAGACGAATCATCACCTCACCAGTTCCCCACATAATACCAGCCAAACCATTCTTTGCCGTTTCCTTCGTCAATAATGGCAACTTGAAGTTTCCACCATTGAAGATGAAAATACCAAAAACCAAAGCCCCGATTGTTTGACCGATGGCGATGGGCAACGACAAGGCCATCGTGTTGTGCAACGTACCTGTATCAACGTGGACCAAGTGTAACAAAGCAACTGTCTTTGGAATCATGAAATAAATCATGTAAGCAAAGACTGAAATGATCGTTAACCGTACCCCATCCTTATTCAAGTGTGATGGCTTACCTGAAATCAAGAAAACACCAATAATAACGGAAACAATGGCTAACAAGCCAATTGTCCACTGGTGGGCACCTTGCCACTCACCAAATACTGCTGCACCAACCAACGCGTTCACCGCAATTTGGCCAGCTGTATTCAAACCAGACGCCTGTGAAACACCCATCTTCTTAAAGGCTGCTAATTGGAAGCTCGTTCCGGCAGCCCAAGCGATTCCTGATAAGACGTACGTCAAACCAGCCATACTGAAGACAACGGGCCAAGTTGGTCCCTCAAACAAGGCGTACACGCCAACTACGATTGAGAAGACCAGCGAACCAAGCGCGCCACCCAAAATTTGGTTTGCGACACGACCACCAGCCCATCCATTTACAATTCCCATTGCTCCCCACAATACGGCGGGAATCAAAGCATACATAATTGACATGTACCATTTCTCTCTTTCAACTCTTTTTTATCAACGTTAATTACTATAGCACCGGGTTTTATGCCGTTAAATTAAAAAGGGAATAAAATAGACCAATCCAAGAATTGGCGTATACCATTTCTTGGATTGGTCTAGTTATGACACTTAATTAATTGCCGCTTCACCAGCATTTTTAGGTAGCAACATCACTTCAATCATCGGTACAATGGCAAAAATCCCTAGCACGACAAAGCCCCATGCATAGGCGCCTTGCAGTGTCATACCATGACGGAAGATGTGGATAATCACCGTAATCAATGAAATACCCAAGCCTTGGCCAAGACTCTGCGTCACAGCCGTTAAGGTATTAGCCCCGTTCCGGTGAATTGGGGCAACATCCGTGAATTGTAGCCCATTATATGACGTAAAGGCCAACGACCGCCCAACACCCGAAACGAGTGCCAGGAACATAATCGCAATCGCTGTCGTATGCGGCCGAACCAGCGCCAATCCAAATGAACTCAATATCAACATCAAAAATGACGCAATTAATGCCCCACGGAAGCCAAGGCGACGAATAATTGGATTCGTAAACGGCTTAATGCCGATGTTACCAATGAAAATAAAGATGACATACCATCCTGCGCGGGCCGCTGACCAACCAAAGACCGTTTGCAACAGCACCGTTAAGACGTATGGCAAGCTGGCAATGGTAACTTGGAATAGCGTCCCACCAGTTTGCGACACTCGGAACGTCGGTACCTTCATCGTCGCCACCGAGAACAATGGATGTTCAGCTCGGCGCAAGTGCTGGTAAACATTTACGCCCAACACAATACCAATAACGACCATAATCAAACCGTACCAGACAACCACGCCTGTACGTGCTAACATTTCAGCACCCGTCAGCAACGCCATTGACGCCAGCGCTAATTCAACGAAACCACGCACATCAAACGGCCGTGGTTGTTGCTGATCATCACGTGGCAATAACCGTACGCCAATCAAAAAAGCGAGCAAGCCGATTGGCAGATTAATCAAGAAAATCCAGTGCCAAGTAAAGTATGTCACGAACATACCGCCAATAACTGGCGCCACAGCTGGTGCCATCAATGACGGCCAGACCAAATAACTAATCATCTTCAACAGCTGATCTGCCGGTGTCTTTTCCAACACCATTAGCCGGGCCGTTGGCGTCATCATAGCCCCCGCAATTCCTTGTACAATTCGCATAATCAATAGCACGGTAAAGTTGGGCGCTACTGCACTACCAAAGGAACTTAGCGTAAAGAGCACAACCGCCCACAACCAAATGTTCTTTTTACCATAGCGTTGCGCCAACCAGCCACTCAATGGGATGAAAACAGCCACGGCAATCATATATGTACTAACCAACAAACTCGCCGTCGCCGCACTAACATTAAACGTTTGGGCCATCTTGGGCAGAGCCGTGGTTACAATCGTGCCATCCATGACATCCATAAACAAACTTGCTGCCATCAATAACGCGATTTTAATTTCTTTCGACACGCTACTTACCTTCCTTTTTCTAAAACTCACGAAGAATAAGTGTATGCCTTTTTAAAAAACGTTGCAAATCAAAACGCGATACCACAACCGATCTTATGACCGCCTTGTAGTATCGCGCTTCATTAACTAATGTTGTACTGCCACCTTGGTAGCTACTGTTGAATCAACTTGTTCAATGTCAGAGTCCAAGTCTTCCTTATCCTCTAAACGGAACGTGATGATGTAAGCAATAGCTGCAGCGGCTGCAGCTCCCAAACTCATTGCACTCATAAATAATGTCATCATCGTTTCCCCCTTTACGTTCCTTTTGTATGTATTAATAATAAGGCCTGCACATAGGCATTGTAAACGATTTCAGCTGTATTAATTTTGTCAGAACGTCAAAAAATTTAATGGTCTATACCGGCAAATTAATCACCTTATTTTGTACATCCCCAATAAAACAAGCTACAATGAAGTCATTAAATCAAGATTGGTCAAACGAGGAGGTATTCGTATCATGAAGGCAGTTCAAATTAAAGAGTTTGGTGACGTTGATGTACTTGAAGAAATTGACACCCCAACACCAAAGATTTTGAAGAAGCAGGTGCTAGTTAAGAACCACGCGGTTGCAATCGATCCTTACGATGTAAAGTTTATCCAAGGACTTGCCGGTGAAGCCGATAAGCTCCCATTGATTCCTGGATCAAGCGTGATTGGTGAAGTTATTGCCGTCGGCGAAGAAGTCACGGATTTCCAAGTCGGTGACCGTGTCGCCGCAACGCGCCACCACCAAACCTACGCTGAAGAAGTTCCCGTTGGCCAATCTGCAGTTGCCAAGGTGCCAGCTGAACTAGATGACGAACACGCGGTAGCTGCCGTGATCGGTGCTGCTACTGGCTATCAAATGATTACTGATGACTTAGACGTTCAGGCTGGACAAAAAGTCTTGATTCAAGGTGGGGCCGGTTCTGTTGGATCCGTTGCTATTCAAGCTGCCTTGAACCGTGGTGCGGTAGTCTACGCAACGGCTAAGCCAGCTGATTTCGACTACTTGAAGTCACTTGGTGATGTCACACCGGTTGATTATCACACAGCTTATGAAAACGACTTGTCTGATTTCGATGCTGTTTTGGACACAATTGGCGGGGCCGTTGCCATTCAATCTGCTAAGATTTTGAAGCAAGGTGGTAAGCTACGCAACCTAACAAGTTACGATGACGAAGCCATGAGCGCATTCGACATTGATGCTGAACACACTTACCTAAAGGGTAAGCGCCCTAACCTGGCAGCTTTGTACGCCGATATGGTCGCTGGCAAAATCAACGTCAAGGTTGGCGAAATTAAGCCATTCACTGTAGCTAACTTGCGTGACGCACATGCTGCTGCTCGTCAAGGTTCAGCTGCTGGTAAAGTTGTCTTAACCTTTTAATTAAACGTAAAATTTAAGCGAGCGAATGTTTCATGTGAAACACCGTTCGCTTTTGTTATTGACTATAATGGAACTATTACTTTTTTCCGGGAGAAATTACTATGCTATTCACAGAACGTGACTATTACGAAGACGTCGTGGCGATGCTAAACGCACGCGGGGTAAACTTAGAAGACATCGGCGAATTGGTTTTGTTCGGTCAAAAGGCCATCATTCCCAACCTAACAATGGCAGACGCCGTTGACTCAGTACAACACGTCCTACACAAAACCGAAGTACAAGATGCAGTGATGACCGGTCTCGCAATTGACGACTTGGCGGAAGCTCGACAATTGCCACAACCATTGCAAGGTCGCATCGACCGTGATCATGGTACTTACGGCATTGATGAGCAATTGGTTATGTCAATCCTTGGCGTTTACGGCACCATTTCTTGGACAAACTTTGGCTACCTCGACCGATTAAAGCCCGGTATCGTTGGTCGTTTGAACGACGAGCAACACGCTGGCGGTCGTGTGAACACCTTTATTGATGATATCGTATCAGCAATTGCCGCAGCCGCCCAAGCCCGGATTGCGCACGATTAAAAATGAACAAAAATAAAGCCAGGCACGTGTGTCTGGCTTTATTTTTGTTCATTTATCAATTACATAATGCCGTTTGCCTTGGCAGCTTCGATCAAATCGATCTCCTTAGCACTTTGAACAGGTGTTGGTGTTCCGTCAACGTTAATTGACTCAATCCCCTTCTTTTCCAACAACTTCTTCAACTTATTCTTCTGTGACATAAATCCATACCTCCAGCACATTTTTAATTTGCGCGTCAGGTGATTGGCCCGGCGTGTATGTCTACCCTTATAGTGTAGTCCTTTTTTACCGGTTTGTTAAATCAAGTTCACGAACGGGCTAGCCGTAATTAATCTGGTTGGAAAGTGCCCGTCTCAACATCTTGGATAAAATGTCGCAGATTATAGAAAAATACTTCTGGATTATCGACCATGTGGACGTGTCCAGCATCTGGCGTGACACGCAACCGCGCATTCGGCATTTTATCGCGCATCTCCCGCGCTACTGACAATGGCATTGACTCATGGCCACCAAATGTTAGTAACGTTGGCACCGTGATTTCATGTAGCCGCTCTGCAACCGACCAATGGGCCAATTCGCCAGTAATCACAAATTCATTATTTCCCTGGAAATGATTATAGACGGCCGTACCCATTGTACTAATCTGATGATGCGGTGCATTTGGGTGACGCGTGATATATGCCTGATCAAGTTGCGTGGCGTAGGCTTGATAGGTTGGATTATCCCATTCACCCCGTTCTTCAACTTCACGCATAAACGCTACGACATCAGCATCGAATTCATGTTCTCGAATGGCATTGATGTTCGTTACATAATCATCAATATTATCAATCATTGAAATAATAATAAGTCCTTTGACGACGCCCGGGTGGCGCAACGCATATTCCTGCGCTAATAATCCACCCCATGAATGGCCCGCTAAATAAAATTCACCATCTTCATAACCTAATTGCTGCCTAACTTCTTCTACCTCATTTAGATAGTAGTCATAATTTAAAAATCGTTCAACGTTAGCCGGATCATCAAAATCTGGTTGGTCTGAATACCAAGCCCCCAGCTGATCATATTGTGTGACTTCGACACCATCCGGATTTAAAAATTCTGGAAAACGCTCATATGGTTCATGCCCAGCGCCCGGTCCACCGTGCAACGTCAGCAATTTAATTGGCTTGCCCGTACCATCTGTACGCGACCATAAATGATGCCATTCTCAAGCGATAAAATGTGCGTGCCATCTTTTGTCATCCAATCATCCCCCTATT
>NZ_KQ970393.1:136628-139289 GCF_001579105.1 Weissella sp. DD23
AAAATGTGCGTGCCATCTTTTGTCATCCAATCATCCCCCTATTTCTTTTCAGCGTGCTTCCAATCAAAGGTTCCCCCGACTGGATTGACGTAAACACCCTTAACATCTGGATTCTGTAACGCCGTGATCTTTGAGTACGTCAGTGGCGCAACCGCACCCTGCTTTTCAGCATATTGTTCAGCAGCAACCAAATCCTTGTAACGTGCCGCCTTATCATTAGCATCCGTGACCGTCGCCTTGCGATATAGCTCGTCATACTTGGGATCAGACCAACCCGTCAAATTCCATGAAGCCCCCGTAACCAATGTTTGTAGCATATCGACTGGGTCCGTGTAATCCGCGTTCCAAGTCGAGAGTCCCAAATCGAATTTTCCTGCCTTGGTCAACGCACTAGTCTGCTTAGCGGGCACTGACTTCACACTCACTTGTAAGCCCTTCAAATTCGTTTCCAATTGTGACTGTAGATATTGTCCTGTTTGCTTAGCCGCATCCGTATCACCTGTTAACAAGGTCAACTTCACGGTCTTCTTACCCGTTTCCTTCAAACCAGCAGCCCATAACTTAGCTGCCTCCGCTTTGTTATAGCTAACGTACTTCGTGTGGGCCGTGTCGACAAAATCCTTACCCGTATTTGGATCCTTCGTTAATCCCTTTGCCACAAAGGTCTTGGCTGGTTCAGCAGCCCCCGTTAGCACGTTTTTCGCCAACTTTTCACGATTTACTGCATAAGACATCGCTTGACGCAACTTCACATTTTTCAACACTGGATTCTTTTGGTTCATCGTCATATAAGTTGTCGCTGCGGTATGAACCGTCGTAAACCCATGCTTGTGCTTAGAGTTACGTGCTTGGGTAGCATTTAACTGCGCAAAATCAGCTTTACCGGCATTATACAAATTGAAACTTGTCGTCGCATCTGCCGTTGTGGTGACATTTACAGCTGGCGTCTTAACAGCATCGGCATCCCAGTAATAAGGATTTTTAACATATTGGTATGTTGAACTTGAGCCATCCCACTTCTTCAAGACATATGGACCACTTGCTAATGAATCCTTAGCCGTCGTTCCGAACGCCTTACCAGTCGCTGTGACAAAACTTTCCTTTTCTGGGAAGAAGTACATCATCGCCAACTCAGCTTTCAATTGTGGCAACGGCCGATCCAACGTGACTTGCAACGTTGTGTCATCAAGGGCCTTCACGCCTAATTGGTTCATATCAGTAACTTTTCCTGATTGGATAGCATCCGCATTCTTGATACCGCTAAAGAACATCGATCCGATTGCCGCCGTCTTAGGATTGTTTGTGCGTTGCCAACTACAAACAAAATCATGCGCCGTTAATTGTGATCCATCGGACCACTTTAAATTGTCACGCAACTTAAATGTCCACGTTAACCCGTCATCTGAGACATCTACTGATTGTGCGGCCGCCAATTCTGGTTGTCCACTTGTACCAACACGATACAATCCTTCACCAGTGGCTTGCACCGCATTTTGTGATGGGATATCCGCTACGTTTGAAGGATCTGTTGTCTTCAAGTCCCCCGTCAACGTCCAATTCAATTCCTTACCGGCCGCATGCGCCACTTGTGTGCTAGCACCTGCAACTGCAACCAAAGCAACTGACATCAATACTGAATTCTTAACAAACTTATTCATAACCTACACGCTCCTATAATTTGGGTGGGACGAGTAATAGTTTGAGCTCAAAAATATATAAAAAAACGGCTAGTATTCTGCGCAAAATACTAGCCGTTACTCGTTTACAAAGTAATTAAATTTGGCTAGCCATGTTAACTGTGTAGCAGTTTCATGGCTAGCAAGCATCTCAAAAAGCCAACCATCACTGCGAAATAATAATAATAATCGCAATAATAATTGGGGCAACCAACGTCATAACATTCAATTTTTCAACAGACACGTTCTTCATGACGTCGTCCTCCCTTTTCTTGATGTTTCTAAGTATACGCAGTTTATGATAAGTGTCAACACTTCATTCTAATCTTTTTCTAATTAAATTAAGCGCCACCGTATACAAAAACCGCCCATGACCAGTTCACGCGTCATGGGCGGTTTATTATTTAACAATTAGTCTTCTTCTGAACCAAGACCAAACTTAGCAATTACGGCTGCAACCGCACCACCAAGCAAAGGACCTACGATGTAGGCACCGATGTGAGTCAATGCAGTTGATGAACCGAACATTGCAAAGAATGCGGCTGGGGCCAATGAACGAGCTGGGTTCAATGAACCACCCGTTGCTTGCAAACCAAGCATGATCAATGCACCCAACGTCAAACCAATGATCATTGGTGCCAAAGCTGAGTTCTCAGCGTTCTTCTTTGACGTAACCATCAAGATTACCAAAACAAAGACAAACGTCAAGAATGCTTCAATCAACGTAGCTGACAAGAATGAAACTGGTGTGTTGTAGTCTGTTTGACCAAAACCAACTTGCTTGATTGTTGCAGCAGTTGCACCAAAGGCCTTCATGAAGCCAAAGATAACAGCTGAACCAGCAAAAGCACCAATGATTTGGGCAACGACGTAACCAATAAATTCAACCCATGAGATACGACCGTTGATGGCTTGTGCCAAAGAAACGGCTGGGTTAAAGTGACCACCTGAGATTGGGCCAAAAGCGTATGCTCCGGCTGCAACC
>NZ_KQ970393.1:139502-144788 GCF_001579105.1 Weissella sp. DD23
CTCCGGCTGCAACCGCGATGGCGAATGCCAAAGCAACTGGCAATGGACCAGCTTGAGTACCGACGAAGATAACAACTCCAGTACCCATGGCAACCAACATCAAAGTTCCGAAGAACTCGGCAAGATACTTGCGCATGTTTTCCATGATTAAAAACTCCTTCGAGATATACTTTGTACGACTGTACAAAATTAAAAAATTCTGACCCTACTATATAACAAAAACCGACTTAAATTCAGCTTTAAAGTTCCGCCGTTAACGTAATTTTAATATTAGCGACCAATAATCTTGCTGGCTGCACGATCCAACGCTAACCAAGCATTCATTGAGTTTGCCTTAAATTGTTCAATGAATGAGGGCTTACCTTCTTCTGGCTTTGCCTCACCTTCGAATGAATTTTCGATGCCAAAGACTTGCAAGGCATTAAATTCTTCATCCCAACGAACTGTATAGTAGTTACCTTCCATGCGTTCATCAACAATATCTTGGAAACCAAGCTTCAAGGCTTCCTTAATGACATCATCCTCGCTGACTGGAAAGCCACGTGCGGCCATCAATGCGACACGATCCGCAACCTGTGTCATATCCTCAGGAATTGAATGCTCGTTCATAATCTTTACTCCTTCTTTCAGTGACTTACTTTGTGTTCAGAATTAAACACGTTACTAAACACATTTTAGCAGTGAGTTGCGATATAATAAAGCAGACTGGTCATGTTAGGGCTTTTAGGCCCCTGACCAGGTCCAGTCACCGTTATCTGACGTATTCGCAGCACCTGCTTAACACTGCCAGATAACCCGATAATGTCCAAAACAACGTTATCGATAACATTTAATCTACTATAAGGAGGTTACTTTTCATGGTTGAAGCAGTAACCGCACAAGAGATGCAACGATTTGACCGTTATACAATGGAAGAAATCGGTGTTCCCGCCTTGGTTTTAATGGAACGCGCCGCAATGGCCACCATTGAAGTTTTGGCAGCCGGTACCTTTGATTTAGCCAACGTGCTTGTTATCGCCGGACTTGGTAATAACGGTGGTGACGGTGTCGCCATTGCACGCATGTTGATTCAAAAAGGTGTTAACGTCGACCTATTGATTCTTGGTGATGAAAATCGTGCTACCGCTAACACAGCCACGCAACTTAAGATTGCCCGTGGCTATGGTATTCACACCCAAAACCGTGTCCGTGATTTCCGCAATTACACGGTCATAGTGGATGCGCTATTTGGAATAGGCCTTTCTAAGCCCGTTCCAAGCAAACTTGGTGATATTATTAAACGAGTAAATGCCGCTAATATTCCGGTTGTCTCTGTTGATGTCCCATCTGGTTTGCACGCAACTACTGGAGAAATCCTTGGCTCTGCTATTCGTGCCACCGCAACTGTTACTTTCGCCTATCCTAAGCAAGGGTTGTTGCAAAACGAAGGCCTAAAACGCGCCGGCAATATTTATGTGAAAGACATTGGCATTTATTCACCGGAAGAATTAGCAGAATTTAAACAGGAAGAGAGCGAGAACTAATGAATATCGTATTAGTCGGGGCTGGTCCACGTAACTTGTCTTTGGTTGAGCGTCTAATGGCGCACGCCAAGTCAACGACCGAGCCTGTTGACATCACCCTATACGACCCATTTCCTATCGGTGGTCGTGTTTGGAACCCAGATCAAGACCCAACTTTCTTGATGAACACTGTTACACAACAATTGACGTTGTTTACTGATCCTTCAGTACCTAACCACGCTTCTACCGCGTTGTATGGTCCTAATTTTTATGAATGGTCTGTCACGTTCGGTAAGGAATACGTGAAGATGCACGACTTCAAGAATGAAGCTTACTTCTTGGATGAGTTGACGCGTATCAACCCTAACCGTTTCACGTCACGTGCTTTGTTTGGTGTGTATGGCCAATGGTTCTTTGAACACCTTGGTGCTCACGTCCCTGCAAATGTGACATTGTCATATGAACGTCGCAGTGTCACTGATGTTGTTAAGCAAGATAATCAATATACGGTCACTATCGACGGCACTGATACCATCATTGCTGATCAAGTGGTGATGGCATTGGGTCACGTGGACAACAGCTTGAACGATGAAGAGCAAGCTTTCGCTGATGCCGCTGCAGGCAATGCTAACATGTTGTACGTTGCCCCAACGCACCCTTCAGAAGCCGACCTCGATGCTGTTCCAGCCCGTGAAAAAGTTGTTTTACGTGGTTTGGGATTGAGCTTCTTCGACTACATTGCTAAGTTAACAATCAGCCGTGGTGGTCGCTTCGCTCGCGATAACAACGGTGTGATGTACTACCTACCATCTGGTAAGGAACCTCACATGATTGCTGGTTCTCGCAAGGGCTTGCCTATGCACGCACGTGGTGTTAACCAAAAGGTTGCGGCTGAAGGTTATCAACCACTATTCTTTACGTCAGAAAATTTGGATAAGTTGGCTGAAAAGTCAAACGGTCAAGTTACCTATGACGAATTCTTTACGTTGTTGCGTAAGGAATTGGAATACAAGCACTATCAAAACACAATTAACGACTTTGGTGTCACATGGCCATTCAACGCTGCCGAATTCATGGATGCTTTGGCAGCCAGTGATGATTTGAATGAAACTGCCCGTAAGTACGGCATTTCTGAAGAATACATCATGGATTGGGATCGTATTTTGAACCCCGTTGATGATGTACCAGCTGAAGTTGAATACAGTGACTTCATGATGAATTACCTAACTTGGGATATTAACGATGCCAACCAAGGTAACAACGATGCACCTTATGCCGGTGCCTTTGATATGTTGCGTGACGTCCGTGGTATCATTCGTCACTATTTGGATGCTGGCTACTTGTCATCTGACGAATATGCCAAGTTCCTATCAAAGTTCAACCCATTTAACTCATTGATTTCCGTTGGACCTCCTGTCCTACGTGTTGAGCAAATGCGCGCTTTGATTGAAGCTGGTGTCTTGGAAGTTGCTGGCCCTGGCTTGGCAGTTTCTGTCCGTGATGACCACTACGTTGCAACGGATAACCGTGGCAACACGTGGACGGTCAACAACTTGGTAGAAGCACGTTTGTTCCCTGTGTCATTAGCTGCATCAACTAACCCTTTGGTTGCCAACTTGCGTGATCGTGGTTTGTTGAGTGCCGCCGAGTACACAAAGGCTGACGGTTCAACTTATGTTGTTGGTGGTACCCGTATGAACAAGGAAGATTTGACTGTTATCGATGCTAACGATAACGAAGTTGATGGTTTGTTCATTTGGGGTGTCCCAACGGAAGGTTGGTCATGGTTCACAACGTTTGCTCCTCGTTCAGGGGTTAACGATAAGAACTTGCGCGATGCTGAAAACATCGCCCGCCGTATCTTCGGTAAGTAATTAAGAATTTTTAAAACGTCCATTATGGCTAAGACAGCAATGTCAGCCATAATGGGCGTTTTTGTTGTCATACAGGCATTCTTACAATTGCAAAGATTTTCTAAAGGGTGTATATTAGGTTTATCCTAACGTTAGGATAAACCTAATATATCATTTTGAGGCCTTGCTTATGAGTCATAATGTGTATGCTAACGAACCACGGCGTGCTGTCATGGTAATCGATTCCAAAAGTTTTTACGCCAGTGTGGAAAGTGTTGATTTAGGATTAAATCCCCTCAAGTCCTTGTTAGTGGTCATGAGCCAGCAAGAAAACACAAATGGTGGTCTCGTCCTGGCTGCGTCACCACAGGCTAAAAAAATCCTTGGTGTATCCAATGTGATGCGTCAACGCGACGTTCCTCGTGATCCACGTTTGGCTATCGTCCAACCACGCATGAATTACTACATTCAAAAAAATAAACAAATCAACGACATCTATCGACAATTTGTCGCTGATGAAGATTTACATATCTATTCAATTGATGAATCCATTCTCGATTTAACGGACAGTTGGCGCTATATCGAATCAAAATTTGGGCGCAAGTTAACACTTCGCAACATGGCCCGTCTCATTCAGGAAACCGTTCACGATGCAACCGGCATTTATTTGACGGTTGGCATTGGCGATAATCCCGCGATGGCTAAGATGGCCCTCGATATTTCAGCTAAACATAACAAGGATTTAATTGGGGAATGGCACTACGAAACAATTCCCGAGCATTTATGGCCGATTACCAAGCTCGATGACGTTTGGAGTATTGGTAGCCGTACTGCCAAAACCTTACGCCGTTTAGGCATTTTATCGATGCGTGATTTAGCCGCTTTTAATCCTTATCGGCTCCGGGAACTGCTCGGGGTCAAAGGGATTGAATTATATGCGCTAGCTTGGGGTGTCGATCGCAGTCGGCTCAGTAATAAATATCACGTCAAAGAAAGTTCCTTTAGCAACGGCCAAGTTTTGCCTCGCGATTACGATAACCCTGCTGAAATCGAAGTTGTCATTCGCGAAATCGGTGAACAAGTAGCTAGTCGGTTGCGTGCAAAACATGTCGTGGCTAGCCAAATCAGTTTAGGCATTGGCTTTGGCTATCGTACGACCGGCCCGAATCATGGTTTTAGTGGCCAGGTAACGATTGACGCCACCAATCTAAGCCTCCCCATTACCAACGCCCTACGCGAAATTTTTCGCACCCACTACGATGGTGAGGTTGTTCGTAACATTTACGTCAGCGCTGGTCGCTTGGCTCCTGATGGCGTGGAGCAAATCGACCTCTTCACCCCTGTGACGATTAACATGAAGCAACGCCAAATTGACAGCGTCATCGATACGATTCGACAAAAATTTGGCGTCGGCGCTGTCTTTAAAAGTTCTAGCGTCGCTGGTGGAACGATGCTAAATCGCATCGGGTTAGTTGGTGGCCACAATGGCGGTAACGCTTATGGATGATGATATCGATATTTTTGCCCAAGCTGCCCGCTTCTTCGCACATGACTATCATGAAAGAGGCATGGTGAAATGGCAAGGCTACTACCTATCTGACCACACTGAAGATGTTCATAAAAACCAATTGGCCGCGGCGCAGGCGGCCACCCGACGACGAATGCCAGAAATGGATTTAGCAGCCATTACCGCGTTACTTTTTGATGCGTACGGACGGCATGAAATTGTCCATGTGCAACAAAATTTCAGCGCTACTGATGGTGTGGTGCCTGAAATCATTACCGGCTTAGTCACGGGTTACACTGAGTCAGCCGTAATTATCGGCAATGCTCATATCCCGCTCGACCAATTATGGTGGGCTAGCAAATGACGATATGGTGGCTTTTTAGGCTTGTTAAGCGCAAAAAAATCCCGGTTCATGCAAACACAC
>NZ_KQ970393.1:144808-149581 GCF_001579105.1 Weissella sp. DD23
CAAACACACGAACCGGGATTTTTTAATATTGTTTAATCTTCCACTTGATCAGGATGATTTTCAGCAAATTCAACTTCTTTACGTTCTTCTTCATGCGCTAAATCAGCTAAATGGCGACGTGACCAGCGATATGCAATCAACACAACAATCAATAACGCGATGGCCGCGGCTTGAATCAATACGCCAATCGTATCAGCATGATATACCAATAAATTACGCAATAAAGCTGTAATACCAATATACATAAAATTCTGTAATGAAATACGATCTTGCACAAAATACTCTTTTGTTAAGACCACGAACTCGAAGAACAAGAACGTTTCCAAAATCGTTTTAGTCACTGCGTAAAAATCAACTTCTAAATCGGTGTGCAACACCATCGTACCTAAATTCCAAAGATCCTTAAAAAAGAATCCGACCATGGCAATGCCCAAAATGAGCATCGCCACGTCTAGTACAATGCCATAACCCTTCTCGATAAATTTTCGATTCATATGGCTACCCTCCAGGAGTTCTTACTTCTAATCATAACAAACCCCACCTAAAAAGTACCGCATAACTTGTCTCAAACTATTTTTCAAACAATTCCAAGCCTTCACGACCAATGTAAATCGCAAAGATAACGGCCGCAACCGCATCAGCCCACCACAAACCAAATAATGCTGTTAACAGCATGCCCAGCAAAACCAAGGCCGCTAACACGGCACACGCCACGTTACACATCGCATCTTCGCGTAGGGCTTCCGAGCCAATTTGGGCACCTAATCGTCGCTTCATCGTTGTCATAACTGGCATCAAAACCACTGACGCAATCGCCACAACTAAGCCAATACCACTTTCACCCGGCACTTCATGTTGCACTAAATTGATAACTGACGTGACGATAACGTAAGTTGCCAATAATAATAAAATTGCCTTCACAATTTTCGAAGCACGTCGTTCAACAGTCAATACCCGCTCATTATCAGCACCATCATATTCTGCCCGCAGTCGCCAAATCAACACGCCCCCCGCGATGACTTCCAAGAGCGCATCCAAGCCAAAAGCAATCAACAAAATCGAACCAGCTTGCAGACCGGCTGAAACACCCAACACAAATTCAAGTGCCATCCAAGCGATTGAAATCACTTCCAATTGAATGCCCTTCGCTAATAATTTTTGTTTCACTATCATTTCCCGTTCCCCCAAAATAATACATGTCATTTTCTTCATATATTATAACATAACTTTGAGAAACTGTGCACAAACAAAAAGTAAGCGCGGTAAATATAAAAACGGTTGTTCCACGTGGAACAACCGCATCCTATTAATTCATCCGTGAATGTTTAATACCATACGTTAGGTACAAAATCAGTCCTAACACAAACCAAATAGCCGCTGCAATTAATGTTTCAACGTGTAATTGCGTAATCAAGAAGAACGTAAATACGGCTGACAAAATGGGCAACACTGGAAAACCGGGCATCTTATAACCATCTTGTTTCACATCAGCACGCTTACGTAATGGCAAAATGCCTAGCGACACAACCATAAAGGCTAGTAACGTTCCCATATTAACCAGATCAACCAATTTGTCCAACGGTACCATACCGCCAAAGAATGCTACTACAATCGTTGCAATTCCCAACGCGCGGTTTGGTTCACCCTTTTGGTTTAACTTCCCTAAATTACCGGGCAATAGACCATCACGGCCAACAGCATAGATCAATCGTGATGACGCATAAAGCATCGTTGTCATCATAGTGAACATCCCAATCAATGCACCAATTGTAATAATTAAGGCCGCCCAATTTTGACCGACTTGTTGTAACGCAAACGCAGCCGGATCAGCCACATTTAGTTTGGTGTAGTGCACCATTCCTGTCAGCACGAACGCGACTAATCCATACAATATGGCTGCAATAATCAACGTCCCAATAATTCCGATTGGCATGTCGCGCTTCGGATTTTTCACTTCAGCTGCTGAAGCCGATAAGGCGTCAAATCCAAGAAAGGCAAAGAAAACCATCGACGTGCCGGCCAAGACACCTTGTACACCAAATGCGCCATGCATCCGCGCTGGAATCACTGGCATCAAATTACTGCTCTTAATAAAGAAGAACCCCACCACAATAAAAATAATGATAATCGCGACTTTCAACAAAACCATTGCGTTTTGAATTCGCTTCGATTCCTTCATACCACCACGTAACATTAACCCAATCAACAACACAATGATTACCGCAACCAGATTCACGTACGTCCCTTGGGCTGGATTGTAAGCTCCCGACAAGGCCGTGGGTAGTTTGAAGACCGGCGCTATCAAATTGGCAAAATAGGCTGACCAGCCGGTCGAAACTGCCGCGACCCCCAATGCATATTCCAAAATTAGTGCCCAACCTAGCACCCAACCAACAACTTCACCAAAAATAACGTTACCATACGAATATGCTGAGCCCGCAACCGGCATCGCTGAAGCAGTTTCCGAATATGCCATGGCCACTAACCCCGAAACAATTGCGGCAATAATAAAACTAAAGACAACGCCTGGACCAGCGGTTGTCGCAGCAACCGTTCCTGGCAAAATAAAGATTCCGGTCCCGATGACCGCACCAATTCCCAAGCCAATCAAATCTTTCGCGGTCAGCGTTTTGGCAAAGTGTTCATCACTTTTTAAATACGCCGTCAACGATTCCTTCTTAAACATCCGTTGCCACAACTGCATCCTACTACCTCCTATGAAACCAATAAAAAAACACGTATCGGATAACACCAAAGTATCCGATACGTGTTTAAATGAGTTCCATGGTCTGCCCGCAGCAGTTAGCATGTCTCACACACTCGGATACTTTACCGTCATCCGAGTGTCCAACGCAAAATAACTTTACGATTGTTTCGGATGACTAACCGAAGAAAAACGTAAAGTTGAAAAACGCTTGCGTTGTTGACAGGTGCATTTGCATGAATTTCATTTCCTTTTCTAATTGTTTAGGTTTTAACTCCCTAATCATAAGTGAGGAATTAAATTTCGTCAACCATTTCTCAGTAAATACTCATACTGACTATTTGTAACCGCCTCGGAACACCTTAGAAATCGGATAATGGCGCGAACAGTTGGAAAAAGCATATAATGTTAAGTAAGTATTCTAAATAACTGAGGTGGTTTCATGTCGATCCGCACATATCATAATGCGCAAGTCTACGATGTTGCGCAAGCGAAATTCATTCCTAATTCATGGTTCTCAGTTGATTTAACAACCGGGCGTATTACGGCTACCGGTACTGGCGCTACGCCTGCCGATGCTCAAGAACTTGTTGATTTAAATAACAAGTTCATCACGCCTGGTATGATCAACACCCACGTTCACATCATTAATAAAGTCTTCCCATACGGGCCAAAAGCCTCATGCGAACCCTTCGAAATTGCAATGCAAGCCCAAGCTAACTTAAATGAAATGTTAGCTTCAGGGGTGACATACACCCGTGTTCTGGCAACTGCGCAAAGCTTCGATATTGGTATGCAAAAAATGACGCTGAATGGTCAATGGCGTGGCACTGGCGTTGTCGCATCTGGTCGTGCTTTCTCAACCATTGGTGGCCACGCTTCCAAGATTGGTGAAGCTTTGTCTGGTCCAGAAGAATTCCGGGCCGGTGTCCGCCGTCGGATTGAACAAGGTGCCCATGCGATTAAGTACATGGCGTCAGGTGGTATTGCGTTTGATCAATTCGAGCAACCTGATATGCCACAAATGACGGAAGCTGAAATGGCTGCTGGCGTTGACGTGGCACACCGTCGCGGCATCAAGGTTGCGGCGCACGCGGAAGCTTTGCAAACTGTTAAAGAAGCCTTGCGCGCCGGCGTTGATTCGGTTGAGCACGCTTTTGTGATTGACGATGAGGCACTCGAATTATTCCAATCAACGGGTACATATTTAACGCCAACATTAGTGGCTCCTTATGTCATCATCAAGCGCGGTGATGGTTTGTTGCCACAGTGGATGGTCGACAAAGCCTACAAGTGGGTTGATTCACACTTTGCAGCCTTTGGTAAAGCGGCAAAGAATGGCGTTAATTTGGCACTGGGTACTGATGCTGGTTCACCATTGAACGGTTATGCTGACACTGCCCTTGAGGCTGAACTTTGGTCAATTGCCGGCGCAACTAACGCCCAAATCTTGCAGGCACTCTTCACGAATGCAGCTGATTTATTGCAAATTAGTGCTGATTATGGTGAATTAGTTCCTGGCAAAATGGCTGATTTCGTCGTCTTTGATGCTAGCCCACTAGCTGACATTAAGGTACTCCAAGAGCCAAAGCGAGTGGCGAAGTTTGGTGAGTTCGTTGACACAACTGGCTTCCAAAATCCTTATATCTTACCTTTAGATAAAGGACATTTAGCTTATTAATAGTAGATTCTAAAAGGTCCCAACTCCTCCGCATTTGTTCGGAAGATTTGGGACCTTTTTATCGCCATGTTCGTTGCATTGCTGAGAAGACAGCCAAAGTTGCCTTGGCATCCGCCAAAGCACGGTGCTTCTGCTTACCAATCTCGACATCATACGTCGCAGCCAAACCCGATAATGAAATATCATTAGGATTACCATTTAAGGCCCCGTGGAGCTGTTGCGTATCAAAAATTTTACCATTCGTGTGCCACTTACCTAAATCATGATAGCGGAGCCCCTCTTTGACTAACTGCACATCCCCATCAACAATCGCGTGGCCAACAACCGGATATTCGCCAACAAACTTCATAAACCGGCTCAACGCCCGTTCTTCCGACAAACCGTTATG
>NZ_KQ970393.1:149601-155086 GCF_001579105.1 Weissella sp. DD23
CAACGTAATCCAGCCGTGTTCCCCACCCATGGATTGTGAAATGAATTTAAATGACGCCATTCCACTGCCCTTGGGCGGGTTATTAACAATCACGGAAAATTTTTCAATATCTTTACCGGTGGTAATTTTCAAAGCCCCAATTTCAATAATTTGATTACTACCGTTCATCTCTAAATCGAAAACGACATAATCCTTCAATTCTGTAAATAGCATTAACAATACTCCCCGCTCGTTTGTTTCTCTCAAGTATACGCTTCACCGACGAACTCTTCACTTGCATTTACTTCAAGTCAGCGTAAAGTTAAGATTGTCAATTATACAGAACAGGAGATTTTCCCCATGAAATCACTCGCAAAGTACAATAAGTTGCGTCGAAACTTCAACATGGAAAGCCACCGTGGTCTACAGCTCGACGAACACGGTAATACCGATGTTTTTGAGGGTGTCCAAGTCACGGTTTTAGTTAAGGATGATCAAGCAACGATGATTTTCATCGATTCAGAGGATGCTGATAGCGACGAAGCTGGTCGCGCATTCGTTGCCTTCGAGCACGGCATGAGCTGGTCATCGCAGGAGTTCTTCAACGCCTACATGGCCGTTCACGAAAACCCCGACGAACCAGCTGTTGCGACAGCAAACGGCATCCAAGTGACCCACAAAATCGATGCAAACGGGTTGCACATCAAAATTGTGCCAGCTTAATTTGCGCAAATAAAATGACCGCCAGGCTAAAATTCCTGGCGGTCATTTTATTTATCACAGCAGCTATTGGTCTTATTAATACGTAATCTTCAAATTCTTAACAACGGCTTCGGCTTCATTGAACAAACCTTCAATGATGTCCTTAACCGGACGCTTGCTGTTAACCATACCCGCAATTTCGCCGGCCATGACTGAACCATTTTCAACATCGCCATCAAAGACAGCCTTTGAAAGTGATCCCAATGATAATTCTTCTAGCGCATCACGTGACGCACCTGAATATTCAAGCTCCAAATACTTTGCAATCATTGGATTCTTAATTGAACGAACTGGCGCACCAGAACGGCGACCCGTCACAGTTGTGGCCGTATCATTAGCTTCCAAAACGGCTTGCTTAAAGGCATCTGGTACTGGCGTTTCATCAGCTGTTAAGAAGATTGTGCCGGCTTGGATACCTTGTGCGCCCAAAGCGTAAGCAGCGGCTACACCACGACCATCACCAATCCCACCCGCAGCAATAACGGGAATATTCACGGCTGATGCTACTTGTGGTACCAAGGCCATCGTTGTCGTCTCACCAACGTGACCACCAGATTCCATTCCTTCAGCTACAACCGCAACGGCGCCCAAATCTTCCATCTTCTTTGCCAACTTAACTGATGGAATAACTGGAATAACCTTGATACCAGCCTCCTTCAAAGCAGGCATGTATGGCTTAGGCGTACCGGCACCCGTCATAACGATTGGCACTTGTTCTTCGATAATGACATCAACCATGTCAGGAATGTTGTTCATCATCAACATCAAGTTAACGGCGAATGGCTTATCTGTGCCGGCCTTAACTTTACGGATTTCTTCACGCAAGCCTTCCTTATCAAACCCAGCTGATGTCAAAACACCCAATCCACCGGCATTTGAAACGGCGATAACTAACTCATGACGTGAAATGCGCGCCATTGATCCTTGAATCAAGGGATACTTGGTTCCTAAAATTTCTGCAACAGTTGCCATAATAATGTCTCCTTTTTATCTCGTTAAATTTCTGATTGGTTAACAAGGGCAGAAAGACCACCCCATTCTTCTGCAAACAATCCAGCATCCATCTGCTTTAGATCATCACTAATAATAGGCTTGAAATCCATGTGAGCCAAAATGTCAGCATCCAAATCCATACCTGGTGCAATTTCGGTCAACATCAAGCCAGCAGGCGTCAATTCAAACACCGCACGCTCCGTAACATAAACAACGGGTTGTTGATTTTCAGCAGCGTATTGACCTGAGAACGTAATTTGTTCCACACTAGCCACAAACTTTGGAAAACGACCTTCTTGATCGATTACCAACTGACCGTCTGCAATGTGTTCTTTCAAACCAGCGGCAGTAAACGTACCAGCAAACACCAATTTCTTCGCCGTTTGTGAGATGTCAATAAAGCCACCAGCACCAGCGACACGCCCATTGAACTTCGATACATTCACGTTACCAGTTGCATCCGTTTGTGCCAACCCAAGGACTGACAAATCGATTCCGCCACCATCGTAAAAGTCGAATTGCGCATCCATATCAACCGTTGCCTGTGAATTATAGGCGTGACCAAAGTCCTTCAAACCAGCTGGCACACCGCCAACTGAGCCCGCTTCAGTCGTCAAAACAAAGTCATCATTAACGCCTTCCTCAGCAGCAACAGCGGAGACGTTAACCGGAATACCAACACCTAAGTTCAAAATTGCACCTGACCGCAATTCCATCGCGGCACGACGCGCAATGACTTTTTTCGCATCCAGTGGCAATGCGGGTACAGATTGCAACGGTACGCGAATTTCACCAGAGAAAGCTGGGTTATACAACGTATTTTCCGTTTGATATTGATTTTCAGGTTGTGCAACAACAATGTGATCAACCAAAATACCAGGTACCTTAACTTGCTTAGGGTTAAGGGTGTTCGTCTCCGCCAAAGCTTCCACTTGGGCAATTACAATACCACCAGAATTGTGAGCTGCTTGCGCGATAGCCTGGACTTCCATGTCCAACCCTTCCTTATCAAGCGTGATGTTACCAGCTTCGTCAGCATATGTTCCACGAATCAAGGCCACGTTGATTGGGAAAGTTGGATAACGCAACCAGTCTTCACCATCCAAAGAAATCTTTTTAACAATTTCTTCAGTCGTCACCCGATTCATTTTGGCACCTTCGATATCTGGATCCACAAATGTGCCCAAACCAATCTTCGTAATGACACCAGGGCCCTTTGTAGCGATGTCATGATACATACGTGTGATGACACCTTGTGGCAAGTTATAAGCTTCTAACTCATTGTTATTGATTGCTTCACCCAACCGAGGCGAGGCAGCAGCAATACCACCAATCCAGCGCTTCAACAACCCTGGGGCTGCCAAATGGCTCATCCCTTTTTGATCACGATTACCAACCGCACTAGAATGCATCGCCGTCAAACCCTGTGGGTGTGACTCACTGGCGTAACGTTCCTCTAGCGCAATCAAAAGTTCCTCTGCAACGCCAGCAAGGCCAAACCCGCTGACTGCAATTGTATCATTATCTTTAATCAAGTTTACAGCTTCACTTGCTGAAATAACCTTGCTCATGGTTGTTACCTCTTTATTTTCGGTATAAAATAAACTAAATATAAGTGAAGTTTGTTACCTAAATCACTTATCAACACTATCTAGTATACGCATTTGTGAAAGAACGAACACACTAAAAAAGTTAGTTACCCCAACCAAAAGTTGCGCAGGAGGTCACCATGGGTCTTGAACGCCTTACTTATTTTATCGACGCTGTTGATTTGGCTAGTTTTACGGCTGCGGCTCAGAAAAATTTTGTGTCACAAACTGCCATTAGCAAGCAAATGAAAAATTTAGAGGAAGAAATTGGCGCACCGCTATTTCATCGTGAAAATAATCGGGTCACCGTCACATCAGCTGGTCGTAAATTCTATAATCACGCTAAACAGCTCATCACAAATTACGAGCAGGCCGTCCAACTGGCGCACGCGGTCGGCGCTAC
Source organism: Weissella sp. DD23 (assembly GCF_001579105.1). NCBI lineage: Bacteria > Bacillati > Bacillota > Bacilli > Lactobacillales > Lactobacillaceae > Weissella > Weissella sp. DD23. The sequence continues at coordinate 153,328 of NZ_KQ970393.1, forward strand.
CGACAAGCAAACCCTCACAATCGGTTTTACAACCTATTATGAGACACAATTAATGTCACCTATGCTCCACGATTTTATGGCCATGCACCCAGAAATCGACATCACCATTTCACAGGATAATTTTCGCGATAATAACCAAGCCCTATTGTCGCAAACCATTGATATTCTATTTTCCCGCAATTACGGGCTTGATTCACTTGCCGACTATGCACAAATCCAAACAACGGTCTTAGAAGAGGGCAATATGCTCGTCGCTGTCGCCGAAGATGACCCCATTACGCGTTATGAAGTGGTGCCAAACGAGGCATTAGCTAACCGCGACGTCATCTTTGTATCTTCTGATCCCAACATGCTGGCCCCACATGGTTTAACCAGCAATGCCCAAGCCGATGGCTATTCGTTCAACAGTGTCACACGCATTCAGAGTTTGGAATTGCTCTTAATGTTAATCCGTCTGAAAAAGCGCATCGCCTTCTTTCCTGAAAACTCACTCTTCAGTACGAATGGCGTCGTATTCCGACCAATCGCTAGCACATCACACCGTTATGAAATTGTCTTAGCAACTAACCAGCAAAATCCAAACACTGCCGTCAAAGTTTTTACTGATTTTGTCACATCAACCATATAAAAAGGGTTCAGCCTTTCGGAACACGTTTAAAAGCCGCAAATCCGCCGATTTTATCTCGGCAGATTTGCGGCTTTTTAGGCTGAGACAACGATTCTGTCCCAGTTTATTTTGTTTACATCATTAACAGGTGAATCAAGCCAAGCGCTAGCAATACCTGAATCACACCAATGACCAAACCAAAACTCAGGAAGCGAACCCCCGAATTCTTGATAATTGACCATTTTAGACTCAACCCAATGCCAGCCAAATTAATGACCCCGAAGAAACTTGCCAATTCCTTGGCGACAGCGACTACCGGTGCTGGCAAGCCAATCATCGTATTTACCAACATAAAGATGACAAAGGCCGTGACGAACCATGGCATCATGCGCCAAAATGGCTTTGCTGGTGCCATCACAGCTTCTTGTTGCGTTTGTCCACGACGACTCATCTTCGTAAAGGCCATAACCACAAAGGCCAACAATACCACGCGGAGCATCTTAAACAATGTTGCGTACGTTCCAGTCGCATCATTGACCATCAAACCAGCGCCAACAGCTTGACCAACCGATTGTAACGTACCACCAATCAAAGCACCCGATAATAAATCATTGTGACCTAGAATAGCCGGTCCGATGGTTGGCAAAATCAGCAACAGTGCCACACCAGTCAACGACACGGTCGCAGCAGCGGTCCGGCGTTGCGTATCATTAGCACCAATTACCGGCGAAACGGCAGCAATCGCGCTCGTGCCACACACCGCATTACCTGCACCCATCAACATTGCTGACTCAGATGACACCTTAAAAAAGCGCCCACCGAGCCACATGACAATTAAAATTGTGGCCGTCATCTGCAACACAATAAACAAAATCCCTTGCCAGCCTAACTGCTCAACCGTCCTAAGCGTGACCGTTAACCCAAGAAAAGCAATGCCAAATTGAATAAAATACTTTTCCGACCAATCGACCCCGGGGTTCCAGATTTGCTGACGAAAGGCAGTATTCCCAATCACAATTCCTAACAACATGGCGATGCCTTCCGCACCCAAAAACGGTAGTAATGGGGTTAACCACTCTGCAACGACTGCGAGGGCAACCGTCAGGCCAATACCTGGCAACATCTCTCTAGTAACTCGCATCGCAATTACCT
>NZ_KQ970393.1:155106-163869 GCF_001579105.1 Weissella sp. DD23
CCACATTATCCATTAGATAATGTTCTACGGCACGCTTATATGATTGATGACTGCGCATCGCAATGCCCGTCAACTTGCTAAACTCAGTCGCATTTAGTGCCCAAACTTGCGCCACCGACTGTTTTAACAAGTGATCATGGAGCGTTTGCGTCAAACTAATAAATCGTTGGAATTCAGCATGACCGATACCGTAGATACGCTTTAAGTTACCCGTTCGCTTTTCGATGTTCGCTAACATCACCAACCCTTGCGCAAACGTTGCCGCCGTTTGCCCACCAAAGTTATACATCGTTGGTGTTGGGTAGGGGTGACCATTTGGATAGGCCCCTGATTCAGCCTCGTAAGCATGCAACTTGGCTACCACTTGGCCTGCCACATCAGGTCGAATACCTGACTTCACCAAAATATTACCAAATTCCAGCATGAACGCCTGCGTATGAACTGTCATCGTCATTATCTAAATCCCTCTCTTTGTACTCTTCTCTTAGTCGCCGAATACTAGTGTATGGCGAACCCAATTAGTGTACGCAAAAAGTTCACAGAATAGTACAAAAAAGTGTTGTTTTTGTGATTAACTCATCTTTAGTTAGCGTGCGCACCAGCCATAAAGCCATCGATAAATCCTTGAATAGAATCGGTTAGATATGGCACGCCTAAAATAACCACAAAGGCTAGCATGGCCCAGAAAAACGGCCTATTTTTAGCAAATAACTTATTGATATCCCGCCAGTTAGCAGTAATCATCACTGAAATAAATGCAACCAGTCTCAGTAGCTCGACATCATTATCGATCGTTCCTACCTTAATATGCAGCCAAATTTTTTCAATAATGTATGTGACTACGCCCAATACGAGTGTCGTAAAGACAATAATATTAGCTGGTGTAATCTTTGTACTTTCGCCTGATTCAAACTTTTCAATCAACGCTTCATCCCCCTTTACTAACTCATCTAACGACACCACGAAAAGGTCGCTCAAAGCCAGAACATTTTTGAAACTTGGCAACGCCGATCCATTCTCCCACTTTGAAATAGACTGTCGCGAGATACCCAAATAATCGGCTAAATCTTGCTGCGACATGCCTTTGTCCTCACGACGTTGTTGAATATTATGCCCAATTTCCATAACCGGCCTCCACAGTCAATAATATATATCCACCATACCCGAATCGTATATTTTTAACCAGCAACTATCGGTTGCACTTTAATATGCAACCAAAAAACGCCTAGCACCTGCATGCTAGACATTCTTAGTCGCTTATTTCATTAATACCGTAATGAGGACAATAGCCAACACAACCTGGAAAATAATGGTCACTAAACCATAGCCCAAGAATTTCATCCCTGACTGCTTAATGGTCTGCCACTTCAAATTCAAGCCGATTCCCGCCAAGTTGACAATACCGAAGAAGCTTGTAATTTCGTGAGCCGTTCCTGTCAGGACGTGAGGCAAACTGATAAATGAATTCACCAGCATCAATACCACGAACACCATCACAAACCATGGGATCTTAACACTTGTTTTGGGCGCAGTCGCTTCAATTGGCGTCAGCTTTGAGGCATGGCGCGCCATCAAAATCACGACAACTGACAACATAATGACACGCAACATTTTAAAAATTGGTGCGTATGTCACCACGTCGCCACCAACCAATGAGGCCGTTCCTGATACCTGACCAACCGATTGTACAGTACCACCAATTAGGGCACTCACCAGCAAGTCGTTATGTGGAAAGACTGCCGGACCAATAATCGGCAAAACGAACAAGAGCACCACGCCGGCTAACGAAACCGTCGCAACAGACGTACGCCGTTGATCATCAGTTGCGCCGACTGCCGGCGCAACTGATGCGATTGCACTTGAACCGCACACCGCATTTCCCGCACCCATTAACATGGCCGTTTGTGGTGCGACCTTAAAGACGCGACCGCCCAGCCACATCACCACTAAAATTGTGGCCAACATTTGCAACAAAATAAAAATGATGCCCGTCCAACCTAATGATTCAATGTTCTGTAACGTGACATTTAGCCCCAAGGCAGCGATACCAATTTCAATTGGATATTTTTCAGCCCACTTCACACCGGCACCCCACCGTTGCTGGGCAAAAACAGTATTTCCTAATATAATCCCTAGCACCATCGCCAAGGCTTCAGCGCCCAACGTTGGTAACCAAGGTGATACGAATTTTGCAACAAGCGCGACAGCTAGTGTCAACAAGATACCAGCAATCATTTGTCGTTTTATGGCCATAATTAATGACGTCTCCCACTAAATAAACTCTGCTATCCAGTGTACGCCTCTTTTATCGTTTGTGCTGATATATTTTCTTCACAACGAACCGAATAATAGCTGTTAATACCGCTGCCACAATCAGTGACTTAATAGCACCTGGCCAAAATGAATCTGTGCGAAAAACAATCGCATCCGACACGGCATAAATCAGCATGAATAATAAGCTGACCCAATCTACATATTTTGTCATACCTTTCACCCCTAAAGCGTTAACTTAGCTCAAGTCACGCTGCATATGTGTATAGTGATGCGCACCAATCATTAGTTCGCCCACTGCGACAAACCCTTCACGTTCATACAATACGCGCGCCTTTGGATTACCATCATCAACATTTAAGCCAATGACCGTTTCACCTTGTGCTACCACCACTTCTGGCAAAGCCGCCAGCAATTGTGTGCCGACACCTTTACCGCGTGCTGATTCAGCGACTGAAATTGAGTCGAGATACCACTCATCGGGCAACGTCTCAACATCTGGGAACAGTTCTGCTAATTCACCAAACCGTTCCGCTAACAATCGTTGCATCGTTAAATCCAAATGTGGCTCGCTAGCTGACGGATAGCCAAACGCCACCCCCACAATAGCCCCACCTAATTCAGCGACCGTTGCGTGCGTATGCGAATAGCGGGCCGTGTCATCAGCCAAGGCACTATCATGCAATAATTGTTCGATATTATCGCGTCCTAACTTGGCTACCATTGGAATTTCCATTTGGTCAATAATCGTCATTTCTAAGTACACAATGGTTGCTGTATCAGCCACTGTTGCTGGTCTAATTGTAATCATGTTTAAATCCTCCCCCATCTTTGTTACTAGTCTACTGGCTTTAAGGGGGAATTACCACTTTCATTTGGTAAACACCTTGAAAGGCAACTCAAAACCCTTTAATATGTTATTGTCCCAGTTTGGATTTGCGGAAGATCGAGCCGCACGAATGAAAATATAAGGTTAAAGAAAGGAATTTTGACATGGTTAAAGCAAAGTCAGCTTACTGGCAAGGCGTTGTCGACGAAGCACAACAGCACCCTAAGGCGGCCGGGATTGAGAAGACCCCATTCTTCTCACTTGCCCCAATGGAAGCCGTAACGGATACTGTTTTCCGTCGCGTTGTTGATAAAGCCGCTGCGCCTGATGTTTACTACACGGAGTTCACTAACGCCCGTAGTATTACACACCCAAAAGCTAAGTTTACTGTACAAGGTCGCCTACACGTTGATAAGAGCGAAAAGGTGCCAGTTGTGCAAATCTGGGGAAACCGTGGTGAAGACTTCGAAAAGTCATCCCTTGAATTGCGTGATCGTGGATACAATGCCATTGATTTGAACATGGGTTGTCCGGATTCAACAGTTATTAAGAACGGAGGCGGATCAGATTTGATTCGTCACTACGAGTCAGCACAAGAAGTGATTCAAGCTGCCAAGACGGCAGGCTTGCCCGTTTCTGTTAAGACGCGTTTGGGCTTCAATGATTTGGAAACATTCCGCGAGTGGATTCCATTCCTTTTGAAGCAAGATATTCAAGTTTTGACGGTTCACTTACGTACACGTAAGGAAATGTCAAAGGTGCCTGCTCACTACGAGTACATCGATGAAATCGTTAAGATGCGTGATGAAATTGCACCAGACACATTGTTGCAAATCAACGGTGATGTTAAGACTCGTCAAGAAGGGCTGGAATTGGTTCGCCAACACCCTGGTGTCGATGGTGTCATGATTGGTCGTGGTGTTTTCGAAAACCCATTTGCCTTTGAAATCATGCCTGCTGATCACACGTTGGATCAAACCCTTGAATTGCTCCGTTTGCAATTGGATTTGTACGATGAGTTCACGGCTGAATTTGGGCCAATGAACTTCCAAAAGTTGAAGCGTTTCTTCAAGATTTACGTCCGTAACTTTGCGTACGCTTCAGATTTGCGTGTTGCCCTAATGGATACCAACACGACTGACGAAGTTCGCGCACTTTTGGCCGAATTCGACAAGCAATGGGCGGCTAAGAAAGCTGCCGACGCTGTTGCAATTGAAGCTAATTAATTAATAAATCCCCCAGCGCATGCACTGGGGGATTTATTGTATCTTCAGAAAGGTCATTACCTATGCAATTACAAACCGGTGATTTAATTTTTGTTGGTGTCACAGACACCGACGACTTCTCTCAACGCATCGCAGCGAGCACACATCGCGAGACCGCTGTTGACTACACCCATATCGGGCTTGTCGAGAAAACGACAGCCACACTCTTCGTGCTCCACGCGTCACCCGAAACTGGCAGTACCCGCGAACCTTTGGCGACGTTTTTGAACCGCCAAACTGGCGTCGCCGATGTTTACCGACCAACAATCAGCAACGCACCCTGGCCAGCAATTTTACAAAATGCCAAAGCAATGCTCGGCCAACCCTATAACTGGTCCTTTATTAAATCCCGGCCTGGCTATTACTGCTCTGAATATATTATGAACGCCTTTCAACCAGCCCAAATTTTCACCGAAGCGCCGATGACATTTGGCCCCAACAATAGCATCTTACCCGGCTGGCTGGATTACTATGCCGACTTGGGGTTACCCGTGCCAAATGGTGAACCCGGCACCAATCCAAATGGCCTTGCCAATTCACCTCACCTTAACTATCTCGGTCGTCTTAACGACGTGAACGCGGTTGATGCTTGGTAATTTGACGCTGGCTAAGTGGTGACCGCCGTTTAGCCGCCACCCCTTTCGCCTGCTCGGGTACATAGGCATACCGGGTGCCGTGCGCAGCAAATAAATCTGCAAACCAAGCAATTAAAATTTGTGCGACAACCATAATGGTCCCGACCAAATTAAGATAAACCATCAATACCAACAATGACCCCAGCGATTGATAAAATCCTACGCTCTTAACGGCAAATTGTGCATAAAAGCTAAAACCGGCATTCAACGCTAAGAGAAGTAAAACTTCAATCCCAGAACCGGCCACAAGCGCCTTCCAAGGTAACCGTTTAGCCGGCAATGCGAAGTTGAACACACACATCAATACCCAGAGCCCAAATAGCGCAAACAACCAGCTCTGCTTGGCCAATGTATCTAACCATGGCATATCAAACGGCAATGCCGCAATAATTGCTGGCATCATCGCACTTGCACCCATCAGTACGCCGGCCGTTAACAAAATGACCATCAACCATAGAAAACTAAAGACCCGAGTTAGCATACCACTAACCCGTTCTGGCACATCATGAACCGCATTAAACGCTTTACGAATAACCGCCAACACTGAACTAGCACCCCAAATCGTGATCACGATTGAGAATGACAAAATTCCCACACCACCACTTAGGACCGATGTAATAATCGGTCCAAGAATCGACATGATGTTTTTAGGCAATTGTTCCCGCAACATACTATTGAGTTCCTGGGCATTAATGCCGACCAGCCCGGCGATGGCTCCCACACTCATCAAAACCGGCACCAACGATAATAATGTATAGTATGTAATCGTTGGCCCGACCATATTGAGATTAGCCCGGCTCAAATACGTCTGGAGCGCCGGCACCTGAAATTGTTTCTTCAGTAACGCGAGATCAACCAAAAATCTACGCATAAGCATCCCCCTAACTGTCCTTTTGATTAAGTATCGCAAGGTTGCCCAGGGCGGGTCAATGATTATGTATTTTGGTTTGCCAAGTTGGTTACACAGAAAAACGGTCTGAATGTTTCACATGAAACATCCAGACCGTTTTTCATTGTTGTCGATTATCTTTGACGTAATTCCAAAAGCTCCCCAAAGCTGAAATTAAATCAATGCCGGGCAAAATTGCGATAAAGACCCACTTTGAAAATGGATCTGTTGGTCGAAAAATAATAAACCAAACAATATCAATTAGCAATTGCACCAGTAATTGTTTTGGTGTTGCTCGAAAAAACGACTTACCAAAAGCCCCTATCATAGTATCCCCTTAATCAGAGCCACTTCGCCAAAAACGCTGCCTTTTCATCGGTGAATTCTGGCGACATGTAGTCTGCCGGTCCGTGTCCTGTTCCCTCAACTAAATGCAACACTGCCTTGTCTTCAGAAACAAACTCACGGGCTCCGTTAATCATATTTACTGTCTGTTGATAAGGTACCACAGCATCAGCCGTTCCTGCAAATGCCAAAATAGGTGGCATCTCTGCGTTGAAGTACATCTTAGGACTGTACATCTTCACACGTTGTGGAACGTCTTTGGGTGCTTGTTGATTAAACATTTGTCCCTCGAACGACTCAGCCGTACCCGTTTCAGCATACTTAGGCGTAACGCCACTCTCATTGAATTGGTCAACAAATTGATCAAATTCGTATGGCCCATACATCGCAATAATGGCATTAACCGTCTCTGGTTGATTATTGTTATCACCCATAAATGGGTTTTGCAACGCGTCAACTGACGCTGTTACGCCGGTCATCACGGCCAAGTGGGCACCTGAAGATTCACCCATCAACGCAACACGATTCATGTCCAATTGATATTCATCTGCATGCGCACGCAAGAAGCGCAAGGCTGCCTTAATTTCATAAATTTGGAATGGGAAATCCTTTTGATGAATTAACGAATAGTCCACACTAACAACGGCATAACCCTTATCCAGCAAACGCAAAGCCGGTTCCAATTTATGTGAACTCTTGTCACCGAAAATCAAACCGCCACCATAAATATCAACAATTACCGGGAAAGGCCCTTGTCCTTCATTAGGCAAGTACACATCAAGCGTGTGGCGCTCACCATCCATGTAAGCAATATCGTGCCATTGTTGCTTAATGTAAGCCGTCTCAGCTTCAATTTTCTTATAATCGCGATCAATAAACTTGTCTGTCATATCAGTCCACTCATTTCTCTAGGCATAATAAAAAAGGTAGCTGCATATCTGCATCTACCTTTTATCATACACTATTTTAATCTTTAACTCGGCGACTAAGGGCAATCATAATGACAAACCAAGCTAGTGCCAGGAGCGTTGTGGGCATCGTTGATTTCGTGAACAACAAAATCATAAAGATACCAAACAAGAATGCTAACGTTAGGTAATCCGTAAATGGTGCACCAGGCATTAGGAAGCGCTTCTCACCATTCTTAAAATCAGCTGATTGGCGGTAACGCAAGTGAGCAAACACCAACACGCCGTAGATAACCACGAAGGCTGCTGAGGCCACTGATGTCACCAAATCGAAAGCATTTGATGGGAAGAATACGTTCACCAAGACAGCCAAGGCAATCAAGACAGCTGACACGTTGATGGCGTTACGTGGAATGTAACGGCGGTTCAACTTACCAACATAGCCCTTACCATTTGATAACGAGAACAACATCCGACCCGTCGTAAACAATGAACTATTCAATGACGAGGCTGCCGCAGTCAACACGACGAAGTTAATAATGCCGGCTGCCGCCGTAATCCCGATACCTGAGAACACTTGCACGAATGGTGATTCACTTGCACTGTAGTTCGTCCAAGGTTGGATACTCATAATTGCAACTAAGGCACCTACGTAGAAAATCAAGATTCGAATAATAATTGAATTGATTGACTTTGGAATCGTTGTCAACGGATCCTTTGCTTCAGCGGCTGTCATACCAACGAATTCAATTCCCAAAAAGGCGAAGAATACCATTTGGAAGGCCGCTAGCAACTTGTGCCCGTGATGTGCAATGACACCGTGTTGCCACAAGTTCGACAAGCTTGTCACGCCGGCTGACGTTTTCGCATGCGTCACAATCATAATAATTCCAGCAACAATCATCGCCACAATCGCAACGATTTTAATCATTGAAAACCAGAATTCGGTCTCACCAAACGCCGAAACTGCGATGACGTTGATGCCATAAAGCGCAACCAGGAAGATGATTTCCCAAATCCAAACCGGAATACCTGGGAACCAGAACTTCATATACGTTCCCACGGCCGTTAACTCAGCCATGGCAATCGTAATCCAACCGATCCAATACGTCCAACCAATGACGAATCCCGCTTTTTTACCAAGATACTTTTCCACGAACCCGACAAAGGTTGGCTTGTCCGGATCAGTCAAAAGTAACTCTCCTAGCGCACGCATCATCCAGAACATAAAGAGTCCTGTAATAATGTATACAAGCAAAATGGCAGGCCCTGCTGTGCTAATTGAATGTCCCGCTCCTAAGAACAATCCAGTTCCGATTGTTCCACCAAGCGCGATCATTTCAACGTGACGACTAGATAGGCCTCGCTCTAGCTTCTGCTGTGAAGCTTCTTGCTGTGCCATAATAACACTCGCTTTCTATATTTATTTCTAATTTACAATCTCAGCCCCTACTGGGATGTTTTTTTACAACACTTAATCTAGTATATAAGAATTCCCCCATTTTTCAATATTCCTTACCATTTACATGAGTGAAATTTAATCATTCTCATGTACGTCAGCCACAAAAAAAGAGAGTGAGACGAAAGGCGCTTTGGACCCGATGATAACGTCGTTTGACCC
>NZ_KQ970393.1:163889-168579 GCF_001579105.1 Weissella sp. DD23
AAATCGGGAGATTGGCGGCTCTTTTGAGGCTGAGACAGAGACTTCTGTCCCAGCCTCTTGATTAATAATTGTTTAGTAATTTGGTCCTGGGAAATCGTCTGGTGTCAATGAATCCAAACGTTGCAATAAGCGACGCAAAATACCCTTCTCCGTCATTGCTGCCCACATACCTTCCAAGCGACGCTCACCGTAAATGACAACTGATGCCACGGCGCGCACATCACGGAAGTCTGAACCAGTACGTGAAATTTCATCCACTTCTTCTTCAGGCAACTCTTGGTGACCCTTTTGCTTCAACGTGCGATCAAAATTCTTGTCGAAGAAATCTGACCATTCAAACGCCTTTGCCAACTCGATCATACGAGGGTCGTATTGTGGGTGGCCATCTGCGACAGCACCTATTACCCAAGGAATTTCCTTGCCTTCAATTTCTGCCAAAAAGGCATCCCACTTCTTAAAATCAAAAGGGTGTTCCTTTGCCATTTGTTGCCTCCTTCTTTTGACGAGCGTGTTCGACAACTAGGTCGACCTCTCGATATCACGAAAGCTATTGTAACACTTTACTTCCTTTTAGTCAGTAAATAAGACTAGTCTACATACCGTTCTGGGAACAGCGTTGCTAATGGAACCGGCACTTGAATCGTTTCTTCGTGGTCATCTACCGCCAACGTTAAGTCAGTCCGGGTCCAATTTTTAACCCGAATACCCACAACCATTGCTTCGGCAACAAGCTTCGCAAACTGGCCAGTACCAAACAACGCTGCAAATTGCGCATCATGTTCAGTTCGGAACAACTCATAACGCTGATTACCTAATTCAGTTGCCCATTCCTGGAGCGCTTCCGGCGTACCAGCCGTCGCAATAATCCGAGCAGCCGGCGTCTTAGCAGGCGTCAAAATACGCTCAGCCACCAATGATAGCCCATCATTAAACCGCATGCCAAAATGATCTGCCAGTTGCGAAATCTCACTCATAATTGTCATGGCGTCTGCCTTGTTAGGCAATGGACTTACAGGACTTTGCAGCGCGATTTGATTGGCCAACGAATCACTTTGAATTAACTCAGTTGCTGAGTACTCACGGTCGCTCATGACAAAATGCAACAATAGTAAATGAATCAAATTCAGGGCGTTTTCAGAAATACCAGCCGGATCAAACGGATCAGCATCTAAAATTCGCAATTCCAAATATTCAACCCCGTGTTGCAACATATCATCGTAGTCTTCACGACCTTTAAAGCGCACCGTGCCATAAAATTCATGATTTGAGAATAATTCACCACGTGCAATATGCGTTTTAATTTGATTAAAGTGATCTGCCAAGTTCGTAGCATAATCAACCCGAATGTTACCATCGTTGGCAAACCCAAATTGACTGGTTCGAATTGAACGTACCGGCTGGTCCATGCGAGGCACCCGCGAATCAGTATCATTCATGCTGAACGGCGCAGCCCCAAACAGATAAACAAATAACCAACGGTGCGCCGCAATTTGTTGCGCCAATTTAAAGTAGACGGCATTTTTAAACGTCACATAATCCGCTTCATCACTCAATGCAAACAACTTTTCCAACAACGTTTCTGGCAAAGAATAATTCAAATGCAAGCCCGTAATAATCTCATGCGTTGACCCATATTTCTTAGCCAGCCAGTCCCGGTAATCTTGCATCCAAGGTCGATCGAACGTTTCATCAACCCACTGCAAATCATCCGCCGTTAACTTAGGTGGCATGCTTAATGGCCAAATCGTCTCGGACCCCGACATATGATCCCGCATGACCCATTGTAACTGCAACAAAAAATCCCGAGCTGCTTCAAACGAGCCAACCGGTTCCGTTACCAATTCAGATTGCGTCTCACTATAGTCGGTCTGTAAATAAGGGTGCGTTGTCCGTGAGCCCAAACTCGCGGGATATGTTCGCCGACTTAACCGACCCTCGGCAGTCACCCGGTGTTGTTCAATTTCTATGCCAAACTGGCCACCACTCAACTCACGATATAAGTTATTTTCAGCAATTAATTTGCCAATTTCCAAATGGTTTTCTGCCATTTCACACATCTAACTTTCATTTAGTATTTAAAAACTATTATAAACAAATGAGACAATTTTAACAGCCTTTTTGTCGTGTCCCTTTTTATTTGTCCCAATTCAGAAAAGCGCTTATGATTAGCCTTGAAATTAGACGAATGGAGTCAGCACTATGAAGATTGGAATCATCGGCGCAACCGGAATGGCCGGTTCAGCGTTCGTTATTGAAGGTTACCAACGTGGGCACCAAGTAACGGCAATTACCCGTTCAGCTAGCAAGGTAACACGTATGTTTGGAAACGAAATTCCAGCCCTAGAACGCCAAAACTTTGAATTGACTCGTGAAGACTTGACGCAATTCGACGTAATCGTCGTTGCCTCAACGTTCTCACGTGCCAGCGATCACCCTCGCTTTGCTGAGTACCTACACGACCAATTGGCCGGCACAGACGCCCCAATCGTGGTCTTCGTGGTTGGTTCATCAACATTGCAAATGCCTGACGGTTCAGTCATGGCTGACCGTTTGGGTCTAATGCGTGGTCAAGCACCTTGGATTGAAGTTGCCATTGAGCAAGCCGCTGAGTTGAACTACTTGAAGACGGTTGATGATTTTGCCTGGATGGCAATTTCACCACAACAAGCCTTCATGCCAGGTCCTGCAACGCCAACGTACTTGAAGTCAGATGATGCGTTGATTTTTAACAACCGTCAAGAATCACGTGTGACGACTGGTACTTTGGCCAAGGCCTTGTACGATGAGTTGGCAAACCCAACCCACGTTCACGGTCGCTTCACTGCCGCCGATAAGTTTTAACAATTAACACGAAATTACTGTTCAAAAATCATATAAATCCTAATATAATCCAAATCCATACAAGAACAGTAAAAAGGCGTCGAGCAATGCTCGGCGCCTTTTCGTTATGCTTAGAACTTTCCGTTGGTGTTTGCCCACTCTGATTCAGCGGGAATTTCTTCGATAATATCCCAGTGTTCAGCAATCTTGCCATCAGCAACCCGGAACAAATCATAGAATGCGACTGGCTTACCACCAAATTCGCCATCCCCCAAAACCAATACAAAGTTGCCTTGACCAAGGACCTTAAAGACCTTGTCGTAAACCATCGCAACGCCCTGTTCGGCCATCGCAGCAAAGGCTGTCGTCAAACCGGTCAAACCGTCAGCGATATCGACATTATGTTGGATGTAATCTTCACCCGCGATATATTCTGGCAGCTTATCTGGATTTTCACCGCGCAACACGTCACGAACAAAGTCAGCAACCAGTGCCTTATTGGCATCTGTCTTGTCCAAATCGGTTACTTCAGTTGCACCATCTGTTTGTGTGTGCCCTGATGGATTTGGTGCCACGACATTGGCCACGTTATCCCAGTGCTCAGCAATTTTGTCGTCTTCAAAACGGAAGACATCTAGTGCAACTTGATCACCACTACCAGCAAAATTAACGATACTGTGCAAAACGACATACTCGCCATCTTCAAATGAACGAACCGTCTTCAACGTCGTCTTAACTGGCGCTTCTTGCAAACCCTTAACTGCCGCAACGAATGCATCACGACCATCCCCAAAATTCAAATTGTGTTGCTTGTATGAAGGCAAGGCACTTGCCTCAGCCACTGCAATATCACCACTTACAAACGTACCAACCAATGCTTTTGCAATATCTGTGTGTGTCATCTGTTTTCCCTCCCAGGTGTGGGTATTCAATAATTGTTTTTTATCTATGCCAATAATATAACGCAATGCCGACAATTGCATAAGTAGGCACTTCAAAGTGGTATAGTTTCGCAAAGGAAACTTTTGTACGATAATAGGGTTAATACGAAATCATTTTAGGAGAAGCACATGGGCTTTACTGTTGAAATGACCCCTGCCATTGCCGAAAAGCTCGTCACACTGAATGAGTTGCACCGCAATCGTTGGCGGCCAGACATCGTTAATTTATTATTGGAAACCGACACATTACGGTTTGGTGAATTAAAAAAACAACTCGGCATCACGCAAAAAGTGCTGACCGAAAACTTAAAGTGGCTCGAAGAAAATCAAATCGTCATCCGGACGGTTTACCCCGAAGTGCCACCCCGAGTTGAATATTCTTTAACTGAAATTGGCAAAGAACTCCGCGACGTACACGAAGCGATGCGGATCTGGGCCGACTACTACGTCACCCACGCCAAATAAAAAATGCGTTCGCAGCTTGCTGTGAACGCATTTTTTTGACACTTTAATTTTCTTCAGTAACGGTTGGCTTTTCAATTTGCCAAAGTTGCCAAGCATAAACAACAATCGTCCGCACAACAGCGTAAAATGGCACTGCCAAAATCATCCCCGGAATCCCCGCAATATTTCCGGCCGCCAACAACAACACAATAATTGTCAGTGGGTGAATATTCAACGAAGCCCCCATAATTCGTGGGTAAATCAAATTACTATCAACTTGTTGCACAATCAAAACCACAACAATCACCCACACCGCCTGCATTGGACTTTGCGTAAAGGCCACGAACAAGGCAGGTACTAAACCGATGTACGGTCCAACGTACGGAATCAAGTTAGTTAGGCCCGCAAAAACACCTAGTAGCAAGGCGTAATTTTGTCCAATGATGAAATAACCAATCGTCGTGAAGACACCGACGAAAATCATT
>NZ_KQ970393.1:168785-185408 GCF_001579105.1 Weissella sp. DD23
ATTTCAATCGCCTGACCGCTGATGTATTGCGCAATCGTGCCATTCAAACGGCCTAAAATTTCGGCAACCCGGCCACGGGAGCGGTCTGGGAAAATTTTCTGCAGAAATGGCACTAACTTTTGACCATCATTCAACATATAAATCGTCATAACTGGTACAGTAATCGCAGTGATTGTGACACTCGTGACTGTCCCGATCAACGTGCTCAAACTATTTGCAGTCCCTGAGATGAACGTTTCGCCGAAATTCTCAATTTGGGTTTGAATTTTAGCAAAATCCACTTTGACGCCGATTTCTTTAACCCAACTCACTTGGCTCATATGTTTAACCCATTGTTGCATCGTTTCGACCAACGCTGGTGCATTTTTCACTAGCTTACCGACTTGTTCAGCCAAGGCTGGCACCAACGACAGCACTGCGGCCACGATTAAGGCCAGCAATAAAATCATCACAATGGCAATAGCAACCGGTCGGTTAACATGGTGGCGCTTACCCACTGGTATTTTTTGCAACGCTTCAACGACTGGGTTTAATAAGTAATATAAAAATCCCGATACAATCAAAGGCACAAACACCGCCCCAATGAATTTTCCAATCGGTTCTAGAATAAAACTAAGCTGCGTTATGACTAAAATTAACAACGCAACCGCGAGTAATTCAACGGTCCAAAAAAGAATTTTAGACTGTTTCAATTGTTGTAACATACCGCTACCTCGTATTTCTATTTGCCTTTCATTATATCAGAACATGCGACAAACGCCCATTTACGGGCGTAGTGAAAAGTTTCACTATCCAATTAAGTTTAACCTAACGCATTTATGCACGTGACAGTTGTCATGCGAACAAACTTTCCACAAGTTATCCACAGGCAAACTGTGTACAATATAAGTATTAATATCTCGAGGCATGCATTATGGCATTTTTTAACTTTAACGGTAGTCAACTCAGCTATCAAACATTCGGCAATCCAAGCAATCCCGCCCTCTTATTGCTGCATGGCAACAATGGCTCGCAGCATGATTTTAAGCGGCACGTTACTTATTTGGTCCCGGATTTTTATGTGATCACACAAGATGCCCGCGGCCATGGACAATCAACATCAAACACTGATCATCTGACGTACAGCCTCTTAGCCCAAGATGTCGAAGCCCTGCGCCAAGAACTTCATATCACGCATTGGCACATTGTCGGCTATAGCGACGGCGCTAACCTAGCGTTGCGTTACACATTGGATTTCCCCGGCCATACTGACACCATGGTCTTAAACGCCCCAAATTTAACGTTGTCGGGCGTCCAAGCGCCAGTCATGGCCCTCGCAACCGGGATTGATTGGTTACTCCGTCGCACACGCTATCTGAGTAAGTTTCTCCATGCCCGTTGGTTGCAGACACAATTAATGTTCGAATCACCCCACATTAGCAAGGCTGATTTGCGACTGGTGCCCAACCGGACATTAGTTTTAGTCGGTCAGTTTGACTTCATTAAGCGACAACACTCTGAAAACATTGCAAATTCACTTCCAAATGGTCAGCTGATGGTGGTAAAATTCCGTAGTCATTTATTCATTCAGGTTTCCCCACACGCATTCACAAAAATCGTGCGTCAGTTTATTAAGGAGTTATTCATATGAATCAGAAATGGCATAACATTCGGCGAGTTATGATTATCGCCGTCGCGTTTGTCGCGCTATTTGAATTAGGCGCTGTCATCAAACGCATGCCGTTAAAAATTTTGTTAGCAATTTTCGCTGAAATCCCGATTGGCCTATTAATTGGTATTTTCGTTATCGGTATCCTAACTGCCAGCGTCGGGGTTAGTTACAATTGGGCCTATAAACGTCTGTTAACCCCTACAGATTCCAAGCATTATTGGCTATCAAGTTGGGTCGTTAATGCGTTTGATAATGCCTTTGGTGTAGCGGATTTCGTCGTAACATGGTTGCAAGACCGCCTTTTCGATGATAACCGCACCGAACGCAGCGCAACCTTACATCGTGGTTGGTGGTTATCGACCAGTGGTTTGGCCGTTGTCAGCTTGCTAAGTCTTATCGCAACCGGCATCTACTGGTCACACACTGCCGTTGTCAATTACGCGCCTTGGCTGGTTGTTGCCGTCGCTTTACCATTCATTGGGTTAATCGTCAGTCGCTTCCGTCATCGTGACAGCTTACCCTTCAGCGCTAGTGATTACGCCCGAATTTTCGCCGCGTCGTTAGCTACCTGGGTGGCTAACACAGCCGGTTTTCTATTGATCGGTGCTTTATTCCAAATGCCAATCGCCATCTGGTCAGTCATGCCATTATTCATCGCTGCCCGGACTTTTGGTATTGTGACACTCGTTCCTGGTGGTTGGGGAACGTTTGATATTTTCGCCTTTATCGGCCTGCAAACACTTGGGATGGACCCCGCTGTTATTTTCTTATGGATTCTGTTCTATCGTGTCGCTTACACAATTGTGCCGTTCATCATCGCGGTTATTATCGCCGCAACACGCGCACTCCGCGAAACCAACCATAAGTTCCGTGGTGTACCCAGCGTCATTGTGCGATCAATGCTGCAAAAAGCAGTGACCGTCTTACTCTACTTTTCAGGCATCACATTGATCATCGCTGGTGCCTTACCAGGGACATTACAATCGTTCCACCTATTGCAGCATCTCAGCCCATGGACATCGGGATTTTTGTTGCAAGTACCCAATATTTTCATCGGGTTCATGCTAATTATCGCTGGCCGTGGCATTGCAAATAAGGTTAGTCGCGCGTACTGGCCAACGCTAATTTTGTTAGCTATTAGCTTTGGCTACGTTGCTGTTTCACACGAACATATGCAACCCTTAGTTTTACTTGGTGCGTTGTTCATTGGGACGTTATTCATCAAGCCAACGTTAACCCGGGTGCAATTCATTTACAGTTGGGAAAATCGACTAGTTGACGGTGTCATCTACGGTGGGTTGTTTATTGCTTACCTCACCATTGGGGTCGCTAATCTGCCTGCCGTCTCACACCGTTTCCACGTGCGAACATCTGGGTTCTTCTTGGTCCCATCGTTGCACTGGTGGTTGATTGGATTCATCGCAATTGCGATTGTGAGCCTTGGTGTGCTTGGTTTTATCGCTTACATGCAAGGCCGCACGCAATTACTCGGTGAAGCCCTTGATGAGGAACGCGTCAATCAAGTACTGGCACGTGGTGATAATCACTACACCAACCTGATTTTCCTTGGTGATAAGCGCTTATTCTACTACCGGCCCGACCAAAGCGAGACCGATACGGTGGCTATCCAATTCCGTTTGGTGAACAACAAGGCCGCCGTCATGAGTGATCCATTTGGTGATAGTGCTGACTTCCAGGCCGCCTTGGCCGCCTTTATTAGCGAGGCCGACCGCCTTGGCTACACGCCAATTTTCTACGAGGTTTCCGAAAAGATTGCCATGATGGTGCACGAATTCGGCTATAATTTTATGAAACTTGGAGAAGAAGCGTGGGTTGATACACCATCATTCAAGACAGCTGGTAAGAAATTCGCGAATATCCGTAGTGAAATCAATCAAGCAACTGCCGCTGGCTTCACATACGAAGTGTTGCAGCCACCATTTTCAGACGCCTTGTTGCAAGAATTGCGCCAAATTTCTGACGAATGGTTGCACGGTCGTGAAGAAAAGGGTTACTCGCTTGGATTCTTCGACAACCACTACTTGCAACGTGGCGGTATCGGCGTCTTAAAGGCACCTGATGGCCACATCGTCGCCTTTGCAACCCTGGTTACGTCTGAAACTGAAAATCAAATGACCGTTGATTTGATGCGTTTCACAAGCGAATCACCCAACGGAACGATGGATGTGCTATTCGTAAAGACATTCGAGTATGCGCGTGACGCTGGTTACAACACGTTTAATTTGGGGATGTCACCCCTATCAAACGTGGGACTCCACGAACAAAGTTTCATCCGTGAGCGCGTTGCTAATTTGATTTATCAATTCGGTTCAAAGATTTATTCATTCGAGGGTCTCCGTCATTACAAGCACAAATTTGCGAGTGATTGGCAGCCTTACTACATCGGTTATTCAAACCATTCAAACATCGCCTTTGTCATGATTGCGTTGTTGTTGATTGATAACCCGGGTGTTGATTTAGATTAAAAAAATGCGTCCTCCTACAGCTAGGGGGACGCATTTTTCGTCTATATCAATTATTAAATAAATAAACCAATCACCAACCCAATGGCCAACGTCACTGAGATCACAACAGCGTTCTTAATGGCTTGTGGGAAATTAGGCTTAATTGGGTTCGCTTGAAAGGCCCGGGTGTTTTTGCGCACAATCGGGAATGATACCAACGCCAACAAAGCCGGCCATGGCAAAATACCCAATACAACTGACAAAATCAACATGAAATATCCGGCTAAATAAATCCAACCAAACAACTTAACTGCGCGATCTTTACCCAAATGCCAAACCAATGTGTGGCGATTTTCAGCAAGGTCTTCTTCGTAGTCACCGATGTTGTTTGCCAACATAATGTCACCAATTGCGAACCATGAAATTGCTGACGCTACGATAGCGTGTAACAGCAATTCCCCGTTAAAGACTGGCGCTACATTGACGTATGTCGCACTCAAGAAAATCAAGTACCCCATCGTCAAACCAGAGGCCAATTCACCGAATGGCGTTCGTGATAATGGTAGTGGCGTACCAGCATACCAGTACGCAACCGCAAAACCAATCAGCCCCATAATCAACAATGGTATACCTGTCTGCGTAACCAACCAAAGGCCACCGACGACCACAATTAACACAAGACCGATTAACGTCGTCCAACCTTCGCGGGGAGTAATCCCACCCGATCCAACGATATTGTTCACACCGTTCTTCCACTCGTCACTGGTTGCTGATTTAAAGTCCTGCAGATTATTCCAAACATTCACCCCCATCTGCAATGCAAAGGCGACAATCACAAAGACAATTGCTGGCACTGCATTCATGTGGTGATACGTATTTGCCGCGTACAAATTACCCAAGATTAAGGGTAAAGCGCTAGCGACTAATGATTGAATTTCAACGAACTTCAACCATGTTTTCAAAGTCATGCTCAAAACCTCCAAAAAGTTTTTCCGATAGTTCAGCTTACCCGAAGAACGGCATTGTCGCAAGAATTATACCGCTAAATAATAAGTAGGGTAGGGGTGCGTTGGGATGCATCGCGAAAATTGTATATAGCAAGAAGTTGCTATATAGGCAAAAGGGGCACACTTTACACGTGTTACATGTTACAGATCGATAAACAGGGCATTCACCTAAATTTGTAAAAAATTTTCATATTTTCAACTTCCGGCGGCCCCCGAATAACTCCCCATGCCGTTTGTATGCTTATACATTTTTATGCATATCGCCAATCGGCTATTTATGCATTACGGACTAAACACGCGAAAATCGCGTGGCCAAGTTTAGTCCAACGTCCTTACTGTTTGTTAATTGTCACATCCCAACTGACGATTTTTTGCCTACTATTTTTCTAAACATCTGCTCGACAAATCAACACTAAAAAACCAACACAATCAATCAGCAAGTTGCGTAATTGATTGTGTTGGTTTGATGGCATCTATTTGGCAGTGTCGGTTAGCATCTGCGCAAACACCCCAATTTCAATTCATCGCCTTCTCAACCATCCCCATCCTGCCAGCAAACCAGCGAAATGGTATACCTAATTAAATGGCTTTAAATACATGACGCGACGCATCAACTGGAATGATTTCTGACTCCACTGAATCAACGCGCCCATAGGGGGATGGCGACACTTTAACACCGTTAACAAAATCTATCATCACCGTTTCGTCAGCCTGCGCTTCAATTCGAACTGATCCATCTGACGCATTCCAAACGACCCCTGTCACACCCAATTTATCCGCCAATTGCTTTGTAAAGTAGCGAAAGCCAACCCCTTGAACGCGGCCTCGCACAATCACTTTTTTCGCTATCATCGTCCTTTACCTCATCTGAAAAACGACACAAAAAATCCCACGGGATACGTGTATCTTGTGGGATTAATTATAGCCTTTAATTACTTCTTAGTCGTCAAATCTGTATCGAAATACTTCTCAGACAACTTCTTCATCGTACCATCCTTCAACAAAGCCTTTTCCGCCTTTGTGATGGCCTTGGCCAACTTCTTGTCCTTCTTGTTCAACATTGGTGCGGCCGTCGTCTCGCCCAAAGCCTTAGTTACCTTAGCTTGCAAATCCGTCTTTGGGTGGGCCTTCTTGTAAACGCCCCATGAATCTTGTGAGTTCAGTGTCACATCAGCCTTACCTGAATCAACCAAATCCAACGCTTCCGCAAAACCAGGCGCTGAAACAATCTTGGCCCCCTTCTTTTGGGCCGTTTGACCAAAGTCTGATGACGCCGTTTGTGCAGCCTTCTTCCCCTTCAAATCTGAAGCGTTCTTGATGTCTGACCCCTTCTTTGTGATCATGACAGAATCTGTGTACAAGTATGCTTGCGCAAATGTGTACGCCTTCTTACGTTCTGGGTTAATTGACATGTTGTTAAAGACCACATCATACTTCTTGGCATTCAAACCAGCCACCAATGAATCGAATTTCGTTTGCACGAAGACTGGCTTAAGCTTCATTTCCTTAGCTACAGCCTTAACCAATTCCACTTCAAACCCAGTTAACTTACCAGACTTATTACGGTATGAGAAAGGTGCATACGTACCTTCCAAACCAACCGTCAACTTGCCCTTCGTGTGCACGCTGCCCTTGTATGCAGCTGCAGACGCTGTCAGTGTTGGTACGGCAACACCACCGATAACCCCAGCTGCGACAAGCGCAACGGTCGTCTTCATCATCTTATTCATGTCTATAATCTCCTAATGCTATCCCGCTGCCCCAATTAACAGCGTCGATCCCAAACTTATTGTTACGACTGAAACGCTGACTGCGACATTTAGTCGCATCCACCAAAATCGTTTTGCATAACGCACCTGTGATACCCGCATCATTCTCTTCTCTTTCTACTAGCTGAAACAGAATGATACGCGTATCCCATTTTTCATACAAACAAAAAAGGAGTTGTTTCGGTCATTTACAAATAATAACCAAAACAACTCCTAAATTGCAAATCAGCGAACCGATATGCTCACGGTCATATCTTTAATTCGTCTTACTTTGTTGGCTTGTGGCTGTAATCAACTTCCAAGTACTTAACTGAGATCTTCTTCATCTCGCCGTCCTTGCGCATCTTTGCCTCAGCCTTTGTAACAGCCTTATCCAAAGCCGTCGCCTTCTTGTTCATCATTGGTGCAGCACCCGTTACAGGCATGTACTTAGCTGGTGACTTAATAGCAACCAACTTCGTCTCTGGGTGTTCCTTCTTGTAAACACTCCATGCCGCAGCATCGTTCAACGTTGCATCAGCCTTACCGTTCTCAACTGTCGCAACTGCTTCAGCAAATCCAGGTACGGCAACGTTGGTTGAACCCAACTTTTCAGCGTACTTCACATAGTTTCCAACTGCTGATTGGGCAGTCTTCTTACCCTTGATATCTGTCACAGACTTGATACCAGAGTCCTTCTTCGTGACAACCACACCACCAGTGTAAATGTACTTAGAACCATAACGGAACAACTTCATGCGTTCCTTATTAGGTGCCATGTCATTCAAAATGATGTCGTACTTGTTAGCACGAAGCCCCTCAACCAATGAGTCCCACTTTGTTGGTACAAAGACCACCTTAAGACCCATCTTCTTACCAATTGCCTTGGCCATATCGACGTCGATACCTTCCAAATTACCGTTCTTAGCACGGTATGAGTAAGGTGCGTACGTACCTTCCAAACCAACAGTTAGTTGATCCTTGTGAACGAGGCCAAGGTCTTTTGTTGTATCCGCATTAGCGATTACACACCCCGGCGCTCAACATTGTTCCTGCTGCAAATACTGCAGCGGCTAGCTTAATCCCATTAAAGCTGTGCTTGTGCATAATATCTTACGCCACCTTTCAAAGTATGAGCAAAATCATAACCCGTTCTCAAATCGTTGTCAAACTGTTTTGTCATAGAATTTTAATTGCCAGGGAAATTTCATCCTAAAACGCTTGCAATAAGTCAGCGAAATCTCTACAATGGACACATATTAAAGTCGTAAAAAAACGAAAGGACCGTTCCCATCATGATGTCAGTTAACACACAAATCACTGTTGCTTGCATCAGCCTAGCGCGCTTATCGCGGTAGGTCGTTTTGGTGAACTAATCATTTCGATGAACCAGTGAGAGCGTGCTAGGCATTCCTGTCGAAACAGAAATTAGCCTGCGCGCTCTTTTTTTGCGCCCAAACATCCAGAAAGGGAATCATCATGTTTGAATTTATCGCTACTTATGCCCCACAATTAATTGTGGCTGGAATTAAGTACACCGTGCCACTTGCACTTATTTCATTTGTTTTTGCCGTTATCATTGCCGCCTTAGTTGCCGTGTTACGTTCATACGTGCCACACGCAACGGGCATCAAGTCAATTGGTTGGCGCATCCTCAAGTTTATCTTGTGGTTCTACGTCTGGCTGTTCCGTTCAACGCCAATGCTAGTCCAACTGTTCGTGGTCTTCTATGGTTTGCCAAAGCTTGGTATTAGCTGGTTGTCACCTTCAGGCTGGGCGGCAGCTGTGTGGGTATTGTCATTGAATACGGCTGCCTACGCATCTGAAGCCATTCGTGCGGCAATCACCTCAATTCCAGATACACAACGTGAAGCTGGGGCGGCACTCGGTATGACGGATGCCCAAATTTTCATTCGCATCATCTTGCCACAAGCTGCACGTATTTCAATTCCAACCTTGGCCAACTCATTCATTTCATTGGTTAAGGATACGTCTTTGGCATCTGTCGTGACCATTGTCGAGATGTTCTACCTCTCACAACAATTGGCCGCAACCAACTTCGAGCCTTTGCAAATGTACTTGCTCGTCGCTGCCATCTACGCAATTTTCGTTTCAATCTTGTCGATCCCACAACACTACATCCAACGTTGGGCCGACCGTTTCGTAAAGGTACAGGGGTAATTCATTATGTTGAAGTTAGAACACATTGATAAGCAATACGCAGAACACCACGCCTTGAAGGACATCAACGTAACGTTCAATCCACATGAGACGACCGTTATCGTTGGTCCATCAGGTTCAGGAAAGTCAACCTTGTTGCGTTCTTTGAACTTGTTGGAGCACCCCGATTCAGGTTTGTATACGATTGACGATCGCACAATTGATTTGAGCCAACCGGTTACGACGGATACGTTGTTATGGGTACGACGCAAGACGGGGATGGTTTTCCAGCAACCTCGCATGTTCGATCACCTAACCATCCTTGGCAACATTATCGAAGCACCTGTTCACGTGCTGAAGCAAAAGAAAGCTGATGCCACTAAGAAGGCTCACGAATTACTGCAAGCCGTTGATTTGGATAACACAGCTGACCGTTACCCTTACCAACTTTCCGGTGGGCAAACACAACGTGTGGCCATCGCCCGCGCTTTGGCCATGGAACCCGACTACTTGTTGTTGGATGAACCAACATCTGCTTTGGATCCTGAATTAGAAGCCCAAGTTTTGCGTGTATTGAATGGATTGGCCAAGGAAGACCAATCAATGATTATCGTGACGCACAACATGGAATTTGCCCGTGAAGCAGCTGACCGCATGTTGTTCCTAGAAGATGGTGAAATTGTCTTCGACGGTACACCTGCTGAATTCTTCAGCGAACCAACCGATCGTATTAAGCACTTCTTGAATGCGTTCAAATTCGAAAATTAAATTGACTGAAAAGAGCACTCGCGGTAGCGAGTGCTCTTTTTGTTGTTAACGTGTCAGTCTGTCACGCAAACCAATACGGCTAACTATTTTGCGTCGTTAAACTTGGCAAACAGGCCATAAATACCGGCAACCATCAGCACATAAAGCACAATAGCGACAACTGTATCTAGCCATTCTGCGTCACCTACCATTGGTGACAAGAAGTCAACGGACGCTGACATCACAACCGAAAATACAGCCAAGCCAATAAACAAAACCATCGCTGTAATCGTGACATTTGCCCAGTGTGATGATACTGATAGGAAACGGCTCATCCCCAGATTGGCGGCCAGGCCAATAATATTAACCAATAGAAACAAGCCAATCATGACAAACACTGTGCCAAGAACAACTTTCCCAATAATTGGCATCACTTCTGACACATTTTGCGGATTAAATCCGACAAATTTCGCATTTACGAACGGTTTAACAATCGCCATGTACACAAGCAACATTGCAAAATAAAGAATAGCGTTCACCATCGGCACTAAAAAACGAACCAGCAAATTTGTCGTAAAAAAACGGCGTTTCGAGACTGGCAGCAGGACAAAATGGGCGTCTTGCCAAGATAAAACGGCCTGCTTTAACGCCAGCAACCCATAGACAAAATAGAAGAATCCCAGAATTATCAGACCTTGTGTCACAATCGTCCAAACCATGTGGCCAACAGATTGGCCCCACTGTGCATGAATAATTGCCACAGCTACCAGCACCATAATACCGGCATAGATTTTCAACACCTGCCACAACGGCCGGTAACTATCTGCAATTATTAATTTCACTAATTGTTTTGTTGATGTCATAACTCAATCCCCCCATTGTCTTCTACATATCGTTGCACATAATATTGTTCCAACGTCATATGCTCATTATCCCGAATATCATCGATGGTCTGATCAACAATGATATGCGCATCTTTTAAAATGAGGACACGATCGACAACCGGTTCTATTTCTGCGATTTCATGTGTCGACATCAAAATCGTCGCATCCTCCGGCACCCATTGAATCAGTGTTTGTAACAACTTACGCCGTGTCAGGACGTCAACGCCACTAAACGGCTCATCCAACATGAACACCTTAGCATCACGGGATACCGTCAATGCAAAAATCAACCGTTCTAACATCCCCTTTGATAAGGCAGATACTTGATCTTGCTCATTGAGCCGAAGCGTTTTATTTACTTCAGTCCAGCGTTCCTGATTAAAATCCGGATAACCTGCACGATAAAAAGCCAATACATCCGAAATCGTATCGCGCTTGCGAACCCAGTTAAGGTTTGGGATAAAAGCCACGGCGGATTTAAGTGCATCGCCCGTTAGACCATCCAACGTGATATGGGCCCCTTTCTTCGGCAACACAGCCCCCACAATTAAGCGCATCAATGTTGTTTTTCCAACCCCATTTTCACCCAGTACCCCAATGATTTCTGGTGCGTCACTCTCAAAGTTGATGTCTTGCAACACTGAGCGTCGACCACGCGCGTAATTTAATCCCGCTACTTTAAACATACCCCTTACTCCTTCTGTACTGACGCTATAGTTTCCGCAATAATGCGCCGTAACTCATCTTCCGAAACAAACGTCAAACTATTTTTAATAAACGTTTCCGCCATCGCCCTAATTTTTTTCGTTCGAATCATTTCAAACGTCTTTTCGTTCGATGTTACAAAGTTCCCCAGGCCACGACGCGTTTCAACTAAACCACTCTCAACCAAACGGTTCACCGCATTTTGCACAGTACGGCCGTTAATCACTAACGTAGCCGCTAGTTCACGAACGCCAGGAATCTTTGTATTCATTGGATACTTACCATCTAAGATTTCCCGCTCTAGGAAATCGGCGACTTGAATATATAATGGTTCACTATCATTGAATTCCATCATTCGCCCTCCTGATATAGTGTAGTATAACACTACTACACTAAGTTGCAAGCGCCATTAAAAAAGCCAGGCTAAAATTGCCTGACTTCGTGTCGCTTATTTAATACTTATTTTTTAGGTAACTGTAACTGCCAGCGCTCATTAAAGAACTTGCGGTAAGCCATAAAACTAGCAAAAACTGATGAAATACCAGTCGCGGACAACAACATGAACACCACCATGATTTGATATTTAATCGCATGAATTGGATCAACCCCCGCCATAATCAAACCGGACATCATCCCCGGCAATGAGACCAAACCATACGTCCGCACTGAATCAATTGTCGGTTGCATCCCTGTTCGGATTGCCTCGCGGACAATTTCACCCGCTGCTAATTTTGGTGATGCGCCCAAAGCCAACCGTTCAAACACTTGACCTTGCTGGTCACGGAATTGTTGATTCAGACTGCGATAAACAAGTCCCACCGCCGTCATTGAATTTCCTGCGACCATACCAGTCACTGGAATCATTTGGTATGGTTCAAACTTCAGCACACCGGTTAAAACCAGAATGCTCATCGTGATGGTTGTTGATAGTAATAAGCCCCACCATGAAATCACAAACGCTCCCGGAATGCCTTGACTTCGCTTTTTTCCGTTGCGGGCGGCGTTATAAATAATGAATAGTTGCATAATCAGTGTCAGCAACCAGTTATCCACATTGAAAATAAACTTCAATAGGTATCCAACAATAATTAATTGCACAATTGCGCGGACAACCGAAATAATTGTCTCTTTCTCTAACTTCAACTTTTGTCGGTAGCTAATCACCAATGAAATGACAACTAAGATAAATGCTAATGCTAACGACCAGTTACTAACATTAATTTGACTGTTCATGACGTCGTGCCCCCTCTCCGTTTTGAATCGTCAAGATATCTTGGGCATCGGCGATTTCACCTTCATCGTGCGTCACTGATAACACAATTAATCGTTCGCGCGCATGCAACGCATGAATCGCACGCCAAATAACCTGCTTGGTCTCTGCATCTAAGCCTGTTGATATTTCATCAAGTAACAGGACCTTAGGTGGAAATAGTAGATTGCGCAACACCCCAACGCGCTGCCGTTCACCACCCGACAACTCCGTCACAGCCTTATCTAAATAGTCCGCCGGCAAATCCATCTGCTCCAACCCTGCAATTTGTTGCTGTTCATTCGGTGTTTGTTGGCGCACCAGATACGGCAAATCTAGATTGTCACGCACCGTTTCACCAAATAATTGCGCTGATTGCGTGGCATACGACACTTGTTGGCGGTAATCGCCAATGGGTAAACGCATAACGTCTTCATCATTCAAGAAAATATGCCCCTCTGTAATATCCTGCAACCCAGCAATGGCTTTTAATAGGGTACTTTTCCCGCCACCCGACGGACCAACCACGGTTACCCAATCACCATCATGCAACTCAAAACTAATATCATGCCAAATTTGACGACCTTCAACTTGATAGCCCGCCTGATCAACCACTAGCTTTGTCATAAAAACCTCCCCAAATAAAAAAATGATACACACCATCCTGTATACCATTTTACACAATTATTCTGCTGTGGTTGTTGCAATATCTTGCGTCACGACTGGCAGCATCTCTAACCAAGTCGTTTCAAATAACGCTTTAAACAAATTATCGTCCCATTTATCTGCAAAGAACGGGTGGTAAAAATACGTGAATGTTTGCATGATGGTCATACCACGTTGATGACGGAATGTATCCCAAGCCATGATATTTTCAACCGCAGCCGCAAAGTCCTGTAGTCGTGGGTCAATCAAAACACTGCGATCGGCAAGTTGTTCCTCATAGAACGCCATCATTTCCGGTTCGCGGCTAAACCCTTCCCGCCGGCGCGAGGCCAATAGCCATAGCCAATCATGCAACGCAGTCTCCCGTTCCTCCTCAGGCGCCCGGACATTGGCAGCCCACACCGGTCCATCCACTTGTTCGAGCCAATCTGTATTCATCGACTCAAACAGTGCTTCTTTATTGGCAAAATGCTTGTACAACGCCGCTGGTGTAATCTCCAGTCGACGTGCCACATCCGCCAATCGTGATTTTTCAAAGCCTTTTTCAGCTAAAACTTGTCGTGCAGCGTCAAAGATAGATTCTGTTGTAACCTTTGCCATGGCGCTCCGCCTCCTTTGTTTTGGCAACAATTAACTGCCTTGCTTTCTACATTATAATCGAACCTTAAAAAAGTGCCTAATCTTTTCAACTTATTTATATTTTTGGTATAGTGGATAAGTAGTTATTTGCTTATTTTTAGCAAGTAACAGAGAGAGTCGCATGGTTGTTTATGATTTAAACAACACTAATTTAATAGGAGTGTGAACAAAATGGCAATTTCATCATTGACTGACACATACACGCTTTCAAACGGCGTTAAGATTCCTGTCGTAGGATTTGGAACTTGGCAAACGCCTGATGGTGACGTGGCTTACCAAAGCACGATTGATGCTTTGGCTGCTGGCTACCGTCACATCGATACGGCCGCCGCTTACGGTAACGAAGAATCAATCGGTCGTGCTTTGAAGGATTCAGGCATCGCCCGCGAAGAAATCTTCGTAACGTCAAAGTTGTGGAACGACATGCACGGTTACGAGTCTGCTAAGCAAGCCTTGGATGACACATTGAAGCGTTTGGACTTGGACTACTTGGATCTTTACTTGATCCACTGGCCAAACCCAAAGGCTAACCGTGACAACTGGGCCGAAGCAAATGCTGAAACATGGCGTGCTATGGAAGAAGCCTACGAAGCTGGTAAGGTTCGTGCCATCGGAATTTCAAACTTCCAAGTTCACCACTTCGAAGAGTTGTTGAAGACGGCTAAGGTAACGCCTATGGTTAACCAATTGTTTGTTAACCCTTCTGACATGGAAGACGAAATCGTGGCTTTCAACAACGAGCACAACGTTTTGACGGAAGCTTACTCACCATTGGGAACGGGTAAGATGTTGACGGTTGCCGCAATTCAAGAAATTGCTGACAAGTACAACAAGTCAGTTGCGCAAATCGCATTGCGTTGGTCATTGCAACACGGCTTCTTGCCATTGCCAAAGTCAACGCACAAGGAGCGCATTATCGAAAACGGTCAACTCTTTGACTTTGAGTTGACGGCTGATGATATGGCTGCCTTGGACAAGCTTGAAGGCGTAGCTGGTTCACACAACGACGCTGACAAGACGAACTTCTAATCTACTAGACAAAAACACCCTGGCTGAACGACTCGGCCAGGGTGTTTTCGTGTTAAGGAACGATTCAATCTCGGAATCATTCACGTGACATAAAGCAGATCTCTCACCAACTACTTCATATCGTTCAGTATTTATTTCTTAGTGCGTAGCGCAACTGAGATGCCACCTACAGCAAGCAAAACAACAGTTGCCAATACGATATCCAAGCTAACTTGGACCATTGATGCGTTACCCTCAAGGCTCAACAAGTACATCAAGCCAATTACAAGAGCGACCGTTACAACACCAAAAATTGCTGATGCCTTCAAAGACATCGCGTACTTCATATCTTGCACGATAAAAACCTCTCTCAACATATATCTCACACGAGTATCTATTATAACCGTTACTTACTATTATTCAAGAGGAAACGGCAAAACCCGTCCACAAAAATGGATAACATTGTTAACTAATTATAAGCACGCCTTATATGTTCCATGTGAAACAAAAAGGTGATGCATCGCCTTAGCAATGCGTCACCTTAATTAATCTTGTTTAAATTGTGTTGCGACGTATTCCTGATACAACTTATGTGTTGCAACAAGTTCTTGGTGTGTACCCGATCCGCTCACATGGCCTTGCTCAATAAAGTAAATATTATCTGCATCGACAATGGTACTCAATCGGTGAGCAATCACTAATGTTGTCCGGCCTTTCATCAAAGACTCCAGTGCCTTTTGAACCATCGCTTCAGACTCTGAATCAAGGCTAGCCGTTGCCTCATCAAGCATCAAAATCTTAGGGTCGCGCAAGAATGCCCGCGCAATTGCCAAACGCTGACGTTGCCCACCAGACACTTTGACACCGCGTTCGCCAACTTCAGTATCAAGCCCCGCTGGCATATCACGGACAAACTTCTCCGCAAACGCCAAACCAAGCACCCGCCACAAATCATCATCGGTATAGTCACCTGCCAATCCATAGGTCAAATTATGCCGAATCGTTCCTGCCATAATCGCAGAGTCTTGACTAACGAAACCAATTTGGGCACGCCAATCTGCCAATTGCACATCCTGTACATTCGTCATACCAATACTGATTTGTCCGGCCGTTGGCTCATAGTACCGTTCTAGCAAACCAAAAAGCGTTGATTTTCCACCCCCGGAAGGACCAGCAAAAGCGACCACCGTGTTAGGCTTTGCTTCAAATGAGACATCCGTCAGAATTTGCTTACTGTCGTCATGGGCAAAGTCAACATGCTTCATAGCCAGCGTCTGCCCTTCGACATCTATAACCGCACCCTGACTAAAATCTTCTTCCGGTTCTGCCAATAGCGTTTGTACGCGCTCAGTCGAACCGCTAGCCTTAGCTAAATCTGAAAAGAATTGGCCCAGTGTTGCAGCGGGGCCCAACAGTTGGAAAAGATACATCAAGAATGAGAACATCGTGCCCATTGTCATGCTGCCTTGTGCGACACGGTGAGCACCATAACCAAGCACACCCACAAACAAGCCCATCATCACGGCGGTCATAAGCGGACCAGCAATTGAATCATAGACGGCCTCTCGGAGACCAATCTGATACAACTTTTTGATTGTCGTGTGACCTTTGGTCGTCTCAAACGCTTCAGCATTCGACGACTTAACTAGCCGAATTTCGCTGAGTGTTTCACCAGACTCACCATTAAAATCAGC
>NZ_KQ970393.1:185551-186424 GCF_001579105.1 Weissella sp. DD23
CGCATTTTGGCGATCACGACCAATTTTATGTGACTGACGCATCACTGGCATCATCACGAGCATGACCAACGGAATTGCTAACGCCATAATTGCTGTCATCCGCCAATCCTTAATGACCATCAATGTGAGCGCACCCACAACCGTTAGTAACGATGTCATCATACGTGGAAATGAATTAGCCAACAAATCTTTAATTTGGGTTGAATCATTAATCAAACGTGACGTCATTTCCCCCGCTTTCGTGTCATCAAAATAACTGACCCGCAAGCGAATGAGTTTATCCCACAAATTATTACGCAATCGACTGACAACATTTTCACCAAAAATCCCGAGTACCGTGCCTGATACCGCACTAATAACTGCGCTCAAGATAAACATGCCGATAACACTTGCCAACAATGTTTTGTTAATTGCCTTACCAAATCCGTTAATCAAATCACCCGCTAAATGCGGTACGGCCAATTGAATTCCCGTTGCAACCACACCCAAACCCAAGCCAAGCGCTAACTGCCAATAAGCTGGTTTTGTCTGACGCACCAACGCCATAAATGCTTTCATGTTAAACTTCGCTGGTCGCGTATAGGGTGTATCACGACCAATTTCACGATTATCCATGATTAAATATCCTCATCCTCACCTTTGGTTGTCTTATTGTTGCGATTAAACCAGCCAGCAAACGGGAAATCACCATGCCCATCATGGCGCATTTGATGCATTTGGCGATGCATATCGCGCCCCATGTGATGCATGTCATGCATCCCCTTAAACTGATCACCAAATGCGCCAAAAGCTTCACGCATTTCTTCGGGCGTAACTTGAATGTCTTCTACGTTGGCCGCAACTCGGCGTAACAATGACTGCAACTGTTCTTGC
>NZ_KQ970393.1:186444-189559 GCF_001579105.1 Weissella sp. DD23
TAAAGGCACGTTCACTCAATGGATCGTTGCCATTATGCAAACCAGCTAACGTTTCTTCACCAAGCGTTGTAATAAAAATTAACGATACCCGACCGTCGGTTTCTGAGGCTCGTCGTTCCGCCATTCCAGCGTCAACCAACGCTTTCACTTGCAAGCTAACTGAGCTTGGTCGAATATCCAACTTTTCTGCAATTTCGGCATTCGTAATGCCGTCAGTTTTTCCCAACAATGACAATAATCGTAGTCGACCTCGACCCAGATTTTCATCACTATTGCGCTTCGTGCGATTGTTGAGTGCCATCGCCGTCATAAAATAGCGAGATTGCAGCAATCGTCCAAACGTTGCCATCAAGTCTTGTGTTTCATCTGTCATAATTTAATTTGCCTCTTTTATTTTCAATAAATATATCGTTAGGTTTTACTTTGGTTAACCTAACGAAAAAGAAGTATAAACTGTTAGTTAGGTTTATTCAACACAAACCTAACAATTAATCAAAAAAAGCGACTAACGCCGAAACGTCAGTCACTTTTTTACTAGTCTTCACGCAACCAAACCGCGTCTGATTGCTCATTATCATTAATCACTTGATGCACTGTTTTTTGGGCTTGGGGCACAAACATCAACGGTTCTGGGTTAACCGGCACATACTGCACATGCAAGGTTTCATCCCCGTCTTCCTGCAATTCGCCGGTCACTAAAGTCACTTCAAACCCCATCGCCAATGTTTCTTGGGCATCACCCCACCGATTTTCAGCAACAATTTCAGAAGAAATCCCAATCAAACGTTTCACTTGCACCGTTAGTCCCGTTTCTTCCTTGAATTCACGCACAATGGCCTGTTGCGGGGTCTCGCCGTACTCCACGTAACCACCCGGGAAGCCCCAGCCCTTTTGGATATCAGACCGCTTTTCTAATAAGATAGCGCGCCGATCTTCTGACCACAATACACCAAAAACTGTATTGAAAATCATGCCTTCATGACCAACCTTTGCCCGCATGCGCGCAATATAATTCTGTTCTGCCATAATCAATCTTCCCCCTTATTACTAGTTATTTAACCACTACCTGGCAAAATAACAAGTCCTTAACGACGAAGATGATGAAACAAGCTATTCAAATAAGTGACGGCGTAATAAATTCCTGCCGGTACAACAATGATCCCCGCAATCAAGACACTAAAATGCTGCTGGAAGAATGGAATTGAACCCAGATAATACCCAATTAGCGTTGATCCAAGCACCCAAATTAAGGCGCCAATTATATTTTGACGTTGAAAAGTTGCTTGATCATATCGACTTTCACCAGCAATTAATGGAATAAAAATACCAAGGACCGGAATATATCGCCCAAATAACATGGCTAATTTAGCATGCTGATTAAAGAAATCAACGGTATCATCCATACGACGATTGCGTGTATTATGAGCTAATCCACGTCGGAATTTAAAGCGCCAGCCCAGATAGACCACTGGCAAATAGCCTAACCATAACCACCATAATTGGATTGGGATTTCTTGATGCGCCGCTAAACTTCCCGCCAAAAACATGGTCGTTTCTGCGGGGAGCCATGCAAACAGGACAAAGTAACTTTCAAAACCAACAATTGCCCATAAAACGGGGTAGACCAACCAAGGGTTCATCATAATCGGCTTTATAAAGAGCACTGGATTACGAATAATCGCGAGCACATCTGTTAGCTCAATCATCCGTTACAGTCCAATCATCTGGCAACACGGTCATAAAGCTAATGTATGTTGTGATGGTGTGCTCATACCCATTATTGCCATCATTCGCCATGTGTTGGAACAACTTTGCATACACAGGATGTGTCTTAACATAGGCCATAACATTCGCCGTCCGGGCTGGGATTTCTAACCCTTGAGCGCCCAACATCAAATCTTGCACCCATTGATAGGGGGTCATCGTACCGCCATCCCACCACGGCGTCTCCGCGTGATAAAAATCGCGGACACTTGGCGCCAAAGCATAATACAACTGTTGTCCCCGTTCCAACTTCGCCTCATCTTCAACTAAGTCGCCACCGAACGGCCGACCATTAATGCGCTCAAATTCTGTTCGAACCGCGTCATAAGCTGACAGCGGTAAGATATGTTGTTGCCCAATATGGGTAAAGCCCCATGCTTCCAATGGAAAAGTTGGTGCAACATCAAGCGGATTAATAATTGCATGGACTTGTGGGTACGCGTCCGCATAATCTTCATTTGCAACCTGCTTGTAAGTTGTCGTTGGCGCAAACGCGTATGCATAAACTGCTGTTTCACCCGCGTCAACCAACAATTTGCCGACAACCTCTGTCGCACTACC
The DNA here is from genome assembly GCF_001579105.1 of Weissella sp. DD23. Classification (NCBI taxonomy): domain Bacteria; kingdom Bacillati; phylum Bacillota; class Bacilli; order Lactobacillales; family Lactobacillaceae; genus Weissella; species Weissella sp. DD23. The sequence continues at coordinate 188,770 of NZ_KQ970393.1, forward strand.
GCCACGCGAATGACCCGTTACCCAGAACACATTTTGCTGTTCCGGATCACCTTCTGTCAGCATAAAATCACGTAATTGAGCCGCCACCTTTTGGCCGATGAAAATCATATTATTCATGCATGGCGCATCATCATCGCCAATCATGAAATCACCAGACCATTCTGCACTTTGTGGCGTTCCTCGAATAATCGCAGCGAACAAATTCATATCGGGCAATCGCTTAACACCTAACGTGAAGGCCACATTATTCGGATCATCTGCAATGCCATAGTTAAAGTCACTCGTCGTAAAGCCTAACTTTTGTAGGTTTGCCGCCGCATAGCCGGTTCCCACCGGTTGACTGTCCTTGGTATACGTTGAACCAGCCATCACGACACTAACCCGCGCTAAATCATGCTGATATTGTTTACTATCTTGTCGAAACAAGTCATCCGTATACGGAACATCTAGCTCACGTGCGCTAGGCGTCGCATTTCCGTTATGACTTGTTGTAAATGTTAATGCCACCATGCCATCTCACCTCCGAATTTTTTGTCTCTCTGTGGTCATTATACATTAAGGACGTTAAACGTCACCGCCATTAACTACGTTGCCAGTAGAAAAAAGGCTAAGACAGAAATCTCTGTCTTAGCCCCAAAATGTCTTTTGTCTCACACTTCTTTTATCGTTACTTTGCTGGTGTCGTTGGTACCTCAACATCACCAGCCACGATTGCCGCTTTAGCTGATGCAACGGCATCCTTTTCTTGCGCATTCAAGTTCTTAGTCACGATTGAAACACCATTTTGCTT
>NZ_KQ970393.1:189748-193429 GCF_001579105.1 Weissella sp. DD23
AAGTTCTTAGTCACGATTGAAACACCATTTTGCTTCAATCCCAAGACAATATGCTTACCACCTGGGAAGTTGCCGGCCTTGGCCTTATCTGCAATCATGGCCAAGCCAGTTCCGACACCCTTAACCGATGACGTCAACGTGAAATTGCTCTTCTCGCCATCCTTGGCCGTATAATCACCCATATCAGACTGGTCCATATCAACACCAATTACCCAAACTTTTTGCTTGGCATCAGCATCAACCGTCACATTATTATCCTTGGCTGCCGTAAAGACACCGTTTCCAGCTGGTCCAGCCGCGTGGAAAATTACTTGCTCACCCTTTGTAATCATGGCATTCGCAATTGTCTTTCCCTTCGCTGCATCAGTAAATGAATTTGCGTATTGCACATCAACCGTCATCTTTGGATCTACCGACTTAACGCCCGCCACATAGCCGGCCTCAAAGGCATCAATCACGGCACCACGTTGGCCACCAACAAAGCCAACTGCATTGTCGCCCAGCTCTTGCGCCTTAGTTGCAGCTGCAACTCCGACCAAGTAAGATGATTCCTCTGACTTGAACGTAACCGAAGCCACGTTCTTGTACTTACTGTCAACCACATCATCAATCTGTAGGAACTTCGTGTTTTCATGCTGCTTAGCTACATTGGTCAACGCATCCTTCGTTGCATAACCAACGCCAGCAACTAGGTTGTAGTCACCTTCAACGGCCTGTGAAAAGTTTGGGGCAAAATCGGCGGCTGTCTTTGACTCAAAGTACGTGTAACCACCCTTGCCTTCAGCCAACTTATTTTCCTTACCCCACTTTTGCAAACCTTCCCATGCACTTTGGTTAAATGACTTATCATCTACGCCACCAACGTCTGTCACCATCGCAACTGAGAATTGCTTTTCCGTATCGGCATCTCCGACAATACCTGATTGATAAACGCCAACACCAACCGCTGCAATCGCCAATACGGCACCAAACAACTTAACACGACCTGAAACCATTTTAAATTCCTCCATAGATGCCTACCCTCACTGTGATAGGACTTGAATAGTTCCGGGTTTCCCAAAACGACTCGTGATTTTTGACACGTTCCTTTCGAACAACCGTATATAATCGTATATTAAACAACCAGCCACTGCAATTTGTTCGTGTTGAACAAATTGTGAAGAATGTGAACATTTGCGGAACTCCCCACCGAGACTGACTTAGCGCATGCTTTTTTAACAATCAACAAAACCCGAAGGACACTTATTTTTCGTGTACTTCGGGTTTTAATCGTTTTTATTACGGCGCGAGCAACTGTCGTTCGCAGAATTATTGCCGTTTCGTCACATTCATAATCACAATCGCGACCAACGTCAACACAATTCCCACGACTTGGAATGCCTGAAATTGTACGCCTAATAGCAACGCTGATAGGACCGTTGCACTTAGCGGCTCCAACATACCTAGCATACCCACTGTTTCTGGTGCCACTTTGCGCAAACTAGCGATGTACCAAACAAACGCCACAATTGAGCCAAAGACGACGATAAAGAATAATAGCGTTAAATCAATCGCATCAAAGTGGTAGGCTGGGTGGTACAACGGCGCATAAAAATTAGCTGCCAAACCACCAATAAACATCCCCCAACCAACTACCAAAATTGCATCATATTGTTGCAATAATCTACCCGGAATCAATGTATAAGCAACCAAGCCGATTGCGGATAGAATACCAAACAACAATGTTTTGTCATTAATTTCTAGACGGGTCAAATTACCATTCGTCACTAGTAAGACAATTCCGACCAGCGAAAGCACGACCGCAATCACTTCTTGTCGACGCGGCCATGTTTGCCGAAAAATTGCCAGAAAGATAACAATCAATGCCGGTGCCATATACTGCAACACAGTTGCCACCGCCGCATTACCATAATAGAGCGTCCGAACAAAATTAGATTGCGCAAAATAAATACCAATCAAACTAAACGCCAACAAGATACTGGCATTCTTGGGACTCCGCCAAATTTTAAAAATATTCTGGCGTCGTAGCAATGAATAAATTAATAAAACAATACCTGAAATAAATAACCGTACCGTCGTTAGCCAATCCGGTGATACGTTGATTCTTTCAAACAGGATATTTGAAAGAATTCCGTTAATCCCCCAAAATAGGGCCCCGCCAGCAGCCATGCCGACATACCACTTCTTACTCACACGCCCACCACCTAACTTATTAAAATAAAGTCTAATGTTGCCAGTATAGCACTAAAAAAGACAGGTTAATTAGCAAATTAAAGCTTCCAATTAATCTGTCTTTTTCATCTATCGTTTAAATGACCGGCCAACAATAACAACAACGATACTCAACCACCCACCTATGCTCAGCCAAATGAGTGGCCAAACATAACCTGCTGGCCGATAACTAACCTGGATTTCATTCTGACCCAGTTGTGGCACAACGCGTAGTGCACCAATTCGCGATTGCGTTGGCTGCGTTAATCGCCGGCCATTCAACGTGACTTGCGAATGTTTGTAAATAATCACTGGCAACGTCGCCTTGTGTGTTGTGGTTGCCCGCCAAGTTAACGTCATCCGATCCGACGCCTGTTTGACCTTTACATGAATCGGATTATTGATAATTTCCTGCATATAACGATCATATGCATTATCACTGGCACGAAGCCCATGATTAACAACATAGTCCGGCGTCGCTTTTTGAATATCCTGCAAGCCTGTCGCCAATGAACCAAAGCGCCAATCGGACGCAATTTGCATTGGTGTTTTGTTTGGGTTGAATTGGACATGCTTCGTATTTTTAACTAGTTGCGTGGTATGCAAGCGATGTGCATTCTTAGCAAGCATGCTGCTTGAGATTGCAACGGGAACAAGGACCACAACAATCGCAATCACGATTTTTGTGCTGCGCCGAATGCGACTCGTAATCACGACCATCGATAGTAATCGTGCTAACAAAACCACCAGCGCTAAATTACTGACCACCGCTAAGCGTGATGGAAATTGCATCGTATTTACAATGGTGGGCATTAATTGCTGAACGGCATGCCAGGGGAATTCTGCCAACGATAAGACAAAGAATAACGCCGCCAGCACTAGCATCACGCGATATTCACGTTGTAATTTTTGATAAACCAACGTGCTCCCGATAAAAATAACCACCACCCACAAAGCCAGCACACTGTAATTACGTAGACTTGGCAAGCGATCAAAGGCAACATGCATCCCCTTTTGACCAATATCAGCCGGCGTAAACGGCGTCAAAATCCGATTTGTTCCCATCACATCAAGCATGCCAACAATTACATTGGCACTCAAGATTGCATATAACCCGATTGCGCATACCAGGCGAACTAGCAATTGCCGAATAACCGACCACGGTTGTTTCATGATGCTAATCACGAAAAAAATTGCCAAGACCAATGTGGCTAGTAAGGATGTAAATAAATGTGATTGGGTTATTACCGCTAACGATACAGCTAACCCAATCCATGAAAACGTTGTTGGTTGTTTCATAAAGGCGATGCCGTAATAGATAACGTAAGGTAAGAGTGCCGCCCCGATTGCTGAGAACGCTTGGCTGTTTTGCCACTCCGTTGTTAACGGTAATGCCATATAAACAATTGCACTTAGCAAGCTGGCGTAGCGGGTCGCATCCAAATACCGAACCAGCCGATAAATGCCGAA
>NZ_KQ970393.1:193449-194233 GCF_001579105.1 Weissella sp. DD23
CGAACCAGCCGATAAATGCCGAACCCCGCAATGACTAACACCACCACATCCGTCACAACTTCAAACCAAAACCAATTGGGTAATAGAACCAACAATGCTCCCATGAGATAGGATAGCCACGGTCCATACAACGGTGTCACAATTCTGCCGGATTGTTGATACCCATACTCAGCCATAAAATAACTAAACTGCCCATGTTTTAATTGCTCAGCAACATCATAGAAGCGATTAAAGTGAAATAACGCATCAATGCCAACGACAGGTCGATTAGACAACAGTAATGGCAAAACCAATCCCAACGCCGCTAAGAATATGAACAACCCCGCAAAGCATTGCGCTCGAAAACGTTGCATCATGCACCTCCAGCCAATTTTAATGTTTTACCTTGCTTTATATATACCAAATTATTCCGACAAATATGCGAATATATCATAATGTCTTTTTTTATCGCAAACAAAAAACCCGTCAGATGGGCTTCTGACGGGTTTCTCGGATCAAGTCGTTTGGGCAAACGACGATCTTATAGGAGTTAGGTTGCTCGAATTAATTATTCGAGCGGAATATGAGTAGTTGTTTGTATGGGTGCTGTTGATTAGGAGTTATCCTCCCTTTCAACATAATTAATCATACGGCGCGAACCTTAAAGAAGTAATAACACTAACTTTACGTTAACTTAAAGAGAGACCAAGACAATGATTTCTGTCTTGGTCTCTCTAAATTACTTCGTCTTCTTTGTAAACTTCACAATACCTTCCCAACGAGCAGTTTGTGGGAACATATCAAT
>NZ_KQ970393.1:194253-196437 GCF_001579105.1 Weissella sp. DD23
ATCAATTGATTGAATGTATTCAACGTTATAAACGCGCGTCAAGTCGACCAAATCACGGGCCAACGTTGAAGCATTACATGACACATACACAAACTTATCTGGTTGCGTGTCCAAAATCGTCAAACGCAATTCTTCATCCAAGCCGGTACGTGGTGGGTCGACGACCAATGCATCCGCGACCCAGCCTTCGTTTGCCCAGCGTGGAATCAAATCTTCTGCCGCACCCGTGTAGTATGCTGCATTCTTAACGCCATTATCCAAAGCATTCTCATTGGCATCATCGATGGCTTCTGGCACTGTGTCCATCCCACGAACTTCACCAGCGTGATCGGCTAGTGTAATACCAATCGTGCCGACACCTGAATAGGCGTCGATCAACTTATCGGCTTGCGTTAAGTCCAAGGCTGAAATTGCTTCGTTATACAAACGTTGCGTTTGGCGTGGGTTCAATTGCAAAAACGCACGGGGTGACAACTTAAACGTCTTACCGTTAATCGTCTCCGTAATGTATTCACTACCCCACAACAACTTCGTATCCTCGCCCCAAACAAGAGACGTCTTATCCGAATTGATGTTTTGGTGAACAGATACCACCTCTGGCAACTCTTGATTAATACGGGCAATCAATTCATCAGCACTTGGCAAATACTTGCCATTCGTGACGATCGTCAACTGGACATCACCAGTTGTCTCAGATACGCGGGCAATCAACGTCTTAACAATGCCTGAGTTCTTGCGTTCGTTGTAAATTGGCATCTCCATATCAGCCAAAATATCACGCACCTTACGTACAACCTTAAGTGTCGCTGGGTGTTGCGTTGATACCTTGGGCAAGTCCACTAAGTCGTGTGAGTTGCGCTTATACATACCGACCGCCAACTGACCATTTACTTCACGAACCGGGAACTGGGCTTTATTACGGTACCCGTCCGGCTCATCCATCCCAATGGTTGGGCGTAAATCAAATTGCTCGTATCCTTCAGGCTTGTACTTTTCCAACGCCTGACGAATGACATCCCGCTTAAATTCGAGTTGACCATCGTAAGCCAAGTGCTCTAATTCAAAACCACCCACTTCTTGATTATCAACAGGTTCAACACGTTGTGGTGAGCGTTGCTTAATTTTACGAATACGCGCTTCGATAAACTTTTCCGTCACATTCGTCACAACCACATCGACCACTTCATCAGGTAAAGCACCTGGAATAAAGGTAATCTTACGCTTATAATATCCGATTCCTTCACCATTGATTCCCAAACGCTTAATGGTAATCAATAGCTTGTCACCAACGTTTACTTCAACGTTTTGTTGGTTGCGATTATCGCGACGTGGCCCACGTGTTCCACGTGGAACAAACTTGCCACGATTTTGATTGTTGCCACCCTTACCAGGCTTACCTTGATAAGGACGGCGCTTTTTTTCTTCAGCCATTTCGTTCTACAAAGACTTACCGTCTACTCTTTCTATATGATAAGTACTATTCTAACATGTCGGAAGTGAATTGACCCGTCTCCACCATTGACCAAAGGTAAGCTTTAGGTCTACTGTTAATAGGTGATTTTTTAGGAGGATTTAGACTATGCATTACGTTGCCATTGTTGGTTCGAACAGCAAGACATCTTTAAACCGCCGTTTAGCTGCAGCCATCGCCAAGCGCTACGGTACCGATGACGTCACAATTGACGTCTTAACACTTAATGATTTACCCATGTACAACGTGGACGATGAACTCACCCCAGCACAAGTGGTAATCGACTTTAAGCAAACCGTCAAAGCAGCTGACGGGGTTATTTGGGTCACACCAGAATACAACCATTCAATTCCTGGCGTATTGAAGAATGCCATTGACTGGCTGTCACGCGTTGATAAGGTCATGATTGGCAAGCCATCAATGATCATGGGCACCACCCCTGGCTTCTTAGGGACTATCCATGCCCAATTACACCTACGTGATATCTTATTTGCGATGCAATCACCTGTCTTGATGGGGAATGACGTCATGGTCGGCGGTGGCCACGCAAAGCTTGATGCAGATAACAACATTACCGATGCCAGCACCATTGACTGGCTTGATACTGTAATGCCAAACTTCAAAGCATTTGTTGCTGCACATCAATAATGAAAAAACGAGACTGGGACAGAAGTCTCTGTCTCAGCCTCAAAAGCCGCCAATCTCCCGATTTG
>NZ_KQ970393.1:196662-207100 GCF_001579105.1 Weissella sp. DD23
GGGTCAAACAACGTTATCATCGGGTCCAAAGCGCCTTTCGTCTCACTCTCTTTTCATATCTTTAATTAAACATTTGAACCGGCCGAATAATCAGCGACAGTCCCATCAAAGTTGATAACCTGTCCATTATGATTTTCGCCATCGGTGGCAAAGCCAGCAATCAATTCACCTGCCTCATCTGAGGTCTTAACAAAATCACCTTGAATATGATTATTCAAATCCGTTGAAACTGCCCCTGGCATAACAGCCATAATTTCAACTGGCAGTTCTTGTTGGGTAAATTCCAAGCCAAAATCCTTGGTCATCACGTTCAATGGGGCCTTTGCTGCCTGATATGCAAGTGGGTGCCACCAAGCATTTGGCTCAATTGGCACTGAAACGTTCACAATTTTACCAGCGTTTTTAATCAAGACTGGTAATAGACCCTTGGTTAACTCATATGGCCCAATGAAGTCCACCATATACGTCTCGATTAATTCTTGGGCCTCAAATTCCCAAGCCGTCCGGCCCATGTCACCAGAAATACCAGCGTTGTTCACTAATAAACTAAAATCTGCTTCTTGCTTTGTAATGTCAGCAACCGCATGTTGAATACTGTTCAAATCAGAAACATCAATCAATTGTAATTTGGCATCTCCATATGCGCGTAATGCCTCAACCGCAGCTAAACCACGTTGTTCGTCACGTGCGCCTACCAATACACGATAGCCTTGTTGCAAAAGGGCCTTCGCAATACCAAACCCGATGCCTTTATTAGCTCCGGTAACCAATGCTGTTTTAGTCATTCTCTTTCTCCCGTTGTTCATTCACATACTTTTCATAACGCGCAATCTTAAAGTTAACCCCATCTAGGCTCGCTTCACGCATTGCAATCTGATCATAAATATCTTGACGGTGCGCTACTAACATTGCCAATCTTTTGGGAATTGTTGCATCTCCTTCAACAATCCAATCAACATACTGCTTAATTTGGCCAATGGTCATGTCCGTGTTCTTCAAATGTTGAATCGTCTTCAGCAATGAGATTTGCATTTCCGTAAAAACACGACGATCTGCCTCGTCACGTTCAATAAACGGCAAAAGCCCCCGTTTATCGTAAAAACGCAACGTCGATTCCGGCACGCCAAACATTTCAGCCGTCTCACCAATTGTGTAAGTTTTCGCCATTCATTCACCTCACTAACTTTGTGTACACTACTATATCAGTTAAACCTCGGTTTAAGTCAAACATTTCTTCTCCAGCAAACAAAACGGCCGTCAGTTGGGAGTCTGACGGCCGTTTCGGATCAAGTCGCATGGGCTTGCGACGATCTATATCGTTTAAGGAGTATTCAGGTTGTCACCTGAAAAAGTAGAAAGAATTATGAATAGGGTTTGTTCTATGGGTTTGTTGATTAGGTGGGTTCCCTTTCAACACAATTAATCATATGACGATTAGCTTAAGGCAAAACTAACGGCAACTAAAAGCTAGCTTAACTTCACTGAATCGGCCGTAAAATAATTTGATTCCCATCTGTTTTAACTTCAAATGTCGTCTCGGCACCATGCGGTAACATCGACGCTGGCATTTCAAAATCAAAGTCAATCTTATCTGCATGTCGTACCGGCCGAACCCGTTCAACAGCCAACTGCACTTGATTGTGCCATTGCATCAGCACCCGCAAGTCTTGGCGCGAATACACAGTTTGGTCAGAAACCGCAAATAGCTGATCGATAATAAACGCATTGACATTCCGCAACATTGCAATCCGACGACTCGCTGAAGTTGTCGGCAAATTACCGGTTTCATATTGTTCAATACTAGCCCGCGAAAGTCCTAATAACGTCGCGAACCCACGTTGTGAAATTCCAATCTTGTGTCGAATTAATTTAATTTCATCTTGATATACCAGATGATGCACCTTGGCGTATGCCCTATACACGGCTTCTAACCGTTCGTCATCTAATTTTTGATCAAAAACCACTTCTCCCGTTTTCTGATAACGACGTTCAGCAACATTAGTAACTGTCACTTCTTCCCCACGTACTTTCGTCGTTACATCAACTAACACAACTTCTGTATCAGATTCTGGTACCACAGTATCTAAGCTCTCAATATAGTACGTCATTTATTCTCCTTAGATTCATGTATTGAAATGATGAATAACATCTCTAACCTGATTTGTAACTTGAAATATAAGCCGCGCTGCCCCTCACGTCTGATGAACACCCAAATCCATTCACCTTCATGATTCCGATCCGGATCGGGACCTTTAACATACTCAGCAAACGTTAACGCCGCAACCATACGTTAAATTGTCCCAATTCGCAGGCCATAGCTCTCAATAAAGTCTAAATTTACCTGTCGCGGTACAATAACCACTCGATTCTGAGCAATCAGATTATTTGAATTGGCTAAAAACGTTTCAACTAGTTGCCGTGACGAGCTATTGAATAAACCCATGTATCCCTCATTTCCTAAATCATATCATTGCCCTAAATTTAGGGCAATGATATAGCGCGTTGTGTTTATCACAGCAGCTATCGATCACGTCGGAGGTCTTAACCCGCTGACATTCCCAGTCTGCTTTATCTAATACAGACAATGAGATTAGTTATTTTTCCAAAACAAAAAAGACTGGGACAGCAGTCACTGTCTCAGTCTCCTTATACCAAGTCACGTTTTTTAAAACCAATATAACCGACAATCAGCAACACGACAGCTAATCCGCATAACCAACTACTACGAACAACCGACAAGCTAACAACCGGCACATTGTAGGTCCAGCCATACGGCGACAGTTTTAATGCCCACATTGGCAAATCCATGAGATTCTTCATGTAGGTCATTAAAAACATCACGCCCGCGTAGCCGTAAATTAACCCAAACCAACGCGGTGCCCATCCCAGTAACACAGCCGCAATTGCTATAAGCACTGCGATACTTGGCACATAACCTACCAGAGCTTGTTGCATCATGGTCACATCCATTGGCACTGTCAGAACCATATTAGCGGTAAACCAAACGATCATAAAGGCCACCCCCCACAAGCAAAGTGCCACAATCATTGCACCACTAACATACGTCGCATAGAGTTTAAGACGCGTTAATCGCATGCCACCGAGTAAGTCGTATGCCCCACGGACGGTGTCTGTATGAAACCGTTGCATCACATTTAGCCCGGCCAAGATGGCCAAGAAACTAATAAACATGCTAACCATCACCAAAAAGTGTCGGTAGATGGCATGATGCATGCTCGCTTCAAGTTGCGCGCCGATAATTTTAGTTAGCTGCGGGTTATCAATCATCATCGTACCCACCTCATGAAACAAGCTACCAAACATAGCGCCAAAAAATGCCAAGCCGACCAACCACGTCAACACTAGTCGGGCTTGCAAACGCACAAATAAACTCGTAAACCCACGTAACCAAACGGTCGCCCGTTGCCGACCGCGCCCTGCAAATTGGATTAGCCCAGCGTTAATGTCCCGCCCGTTAACGAGCGCTAACGCAATCAAGCCCAATACAATCGCAAACCAGCCTTGCGTTAAAATTGCCCCCGCTCGGTTATCTGCGAAAATGCGAGCACTTTCAAGCCAATTTAATGGTGACAACCATCGCCATTCCGCGGCTCGACGAACGTCAATCACCGCACGCAGCACATACATTACCGCAATGACACCATATCCAATGGCATTAACTGAGCGAGATTCCGCGAATAATTGGCTTAATACCAAGGTGATACCGGCCACCATGAGGCCAAACGTCCCCAATAATGTCGCAAAAAGTATCGCGCCGCCACTGGTTGCACCATGCATGGGAATTAGCACCACCCCAATTCCCATCGTCATGGTCATCAAAACATTCACACCCAGCACTTCAAAAATCGTTGCTAAGACCGGCGTAGTCGCCGTTGTGACACCTCCTCGAATCAGTTCTGTTTCACCGGACTCTTCCATTTGACGAGTACCGCGAACCACCAGTTGTACGTTCATCAAACCCATTAATACCGCCATAATCGGCAGCATGATTGCGGCATATACGATTGCAACAGTATACTGCGATAATTCTGGCATCCGTGCGAACATGGCCGTCATCATGGGCGTTCGTAACATGGTTAGCAATTGATCTAATGTTTCCGGCGAATTATATAAATCCGCTAATTTTAGCGCACCAGACACAATCAGGCTAAAATTCACCAATAGCCAAACGATGATTACGCGATAATCACTTTTTAAATTAGCCCCTAACAACCACCACATATTACGATTCATGCGCCACAGCCCCCGTATCATAATATTGCATGAATAAATCTTCTAGCGTTGGTGGCGTGACCTTCAAATCCGTTACGCCTGCCGTCACTAATGCCGTCATTGTTTTAGGTAATAACGCACGGGCTACCGTAAAGGAAATTTCGCCATTTAATTCTTGATGAAACTTCGGATAATCCTGAAACGGTGTCCAATCCTGGACTTGCGCATTAATACGCAGGGCCGCGTGCTCTTGCAAATCAGTCAAGGAACCAACTTCAACAATCCGTCCTTGCCGAATCACTGCCACACAGTCCACGACCTTTTCAACCTCCGATAAAATGTGTGAACTAAGTAGCACTGTTTTCCCCGCCTGCTTTAACGCTAATATCTGATCTTGAAAATTGCGCGCCTGGAGGGGGTCGAGACCACTCGTTGGCTCATCAAAGATATACAAGTCAACATTTGCACTAAACGCTGCAATTAACGCCACCTTTTGTCGATTACCTTTCGAGTACGTGCGGTTCTTCTTACGCGGATCTAATTCGAATAATTTAATCAAATCATCAACTCGTTTTGTCCGGGCATGACCACCCATCCGCAACAGCAAATCAATCGTTTCGCCACCGGTTAAATTAGGCCATAGATAAACATCCCCTGGCACATAAGCAATATGTTTATGGGTATCCAATACATTGCCCGTTGCGTCTTCACCCATCAACTTAATCGTGCCACTGTCACGCTTCAACAAACCAAGTACTGAGCGGATTGTCGTTGTTTTGCCAGCTCCATTCGGTCCTAAAAAGCCAAACACTTGGCCTTGGTTAACTGTAAATGAGACATCCGACAAGGCTTGGAACTTGCCGAACGTCTTATTTAGATGTGATATTTCCAATACTTTCGTCATATTTCATCCCATTTCTTCTGAATATACCTACTGTATCGAAAAAATATTGTCGAACCGCAATCAAAAAGCGAGATTCGCATGAATCTCGCCTATCATTTAATGTCGTCGTTGTTCAAAACTGTAAATTGCGGTGCCCAAGATCGCAAAGCCAACCCCGACCAAAACGGTCGTAAAGGCAAAAGTTGTAAATAAATACGCAACAACCAAGCATGTTAAGTAGGTTAACCACCTACCACCTGGTAGTTCAAAGCCAGTCGGCAATGTTTTATCGTTGCGCAACTTCAGTGAAGCAAAAATCGTGCCTAAGTACTGGACAAAATCACTCAACACAATGAGCTTAATCAAAAACAAATAGCTGCCACTTAAAATCAAACCACCCGCAATCAACATCGTTAATAACACCGCGCCGACGGGAGCCCCATAACGATTCGTCCGCGATAACTCCCGTGGCAAAAAGCCACGTTCACGTGCCATCGAGGCCAGTTCAATTGGCGAGTTGAACGAAGTTGCAATCGCTACCCCAATAATTGAAAGCATCATGCCAGTAATAATAACCGTACGGCCAATACGTCCCAAAATAGTATTGAAAATATCAGCAACCGGTAATGACGAGCCAGCCAATCCGGGACCCAAAACTGACATTGCCACCAACTGCATCAATACGAAAATAGCTGTGGTGGCAAGCATGACCGTCAAGATGGCGCGCGGCAACATTTTACCAGGGTTCTTCATCTCTTTCGCTGCAATTGGGATTAAAGAAAAACCGGTAAACATGTAAAAGGCGTTCCCAAAGGCCCCTGAAAAGTCCGCCACCGGCTTGGCTTGTGCCACCGCAAAATGATCAACATGCCCAAGAACAAACCAGACTACCGTCGCGATGAAGACCGCCACAATCACCCCAATTTTAATTAAACTCGACATATCATCAATACGACTCGAAATTCCCGTGCCAAACAGGTTCATAATAATTAGCAACGTCATAATCGTTAAGGCCAAGCCGTTATAAACCACTGGTGTGCCAACGGCCGGCACCAAACCGGTCAATGTTTTTAAAAACGCTGCCGATTCGGCACTGATGGTAATTACCCCAAATAACCAACCAAACCAGCCGACTAAGAAACCTGGATAATGGCCAAACGCCTTTAAGGTATACACCCACGCGCCACCATCTTCATCAATCCTGGATGACATCACCGCATAATGCATGGCGATTAATGTCGCCGCAATGCCTGCTAATGCAATCGCAAGCAAAACGAGTTGCCCACCTTGTTTATACATCGTACTTGGCAGCAAAAACAAGCCACCACCAATGACCCCATTTACGCCTAAGAGCACCACGCTGGGGAACCCGATGCCCGCTTTCATCTTTTTCATACGTTTGCATCCCCCTTATGCCGTTAGTCTACGCTTAATTCGTGCCTTTTTCATTTACAACCTGGTAAGACAGGACGATAATAATCGCAACAAAGCAAAGGAGGCCACGAACATGACCACATTAGGAACATACGAGACGTTGGCACACGCCTACAACAACACAAGCACGATTACTTACCCAATCGAAGAAACGCTCTCAGTGGGCACTTATAAGGTTATCGATCAAGATGGCCTTCAAATGCACATTACGAATGCGATTGATGGTGTGACTGAAATCCGCTTTGATGCCGATGCGGATGACCGCCGTTACCCTGGCACCTTCCAAGGATTTGAATTTGGGATGAACTGGACACACCCATCATTTATCGGGGCCTTTTTGAAGGCAAAGCGCACGCCCGGCCAGCACTTCCTTGGTGACAACGGCACGGCTGCATACGATGCCATCGTTGATGAAAACAATCATTTGACGGTAACCTTGACCCCATCTGCTAACTAAAGTACATTGCAATTTTTGTCCAGTCCCCGTATGCTAACTGAAACAACACTTATCGGAGGGACGTTATGGCAAGTCGGACACAACGTCGACAAAAACGACACCCACTACGTAAGCTAGGCCAGCTACTATTGGGCGGATTATTGCTTTTGCTGTTGGCTGGCGCGGGTTATGCAACATATGTTATCCACCAGGCACCAACTATTACGCAGGCAAAACTGCAGGCCAACCCTGGTGATGAAAACAATCAAATCTATGTGCGCTATGACAGTATTCCGGAAAACTATCGCAATGCCGTCATTGCGACAGAGGATCGCTCGTTTGAATCAAACAACGGCGTCAATATGGGCGGGCTATTCAACCTCATTACGTCAAATGTGATGGCACAGTTCGGCGACGGTACTGCTCGCGGTGGTTCATCCATTACGCAACAGTTGGTCAAATTAACCGCTTTTTCAACTTCAAAAGCGGATCAAACACCCCGTCGAAAAATTCAAGAAATCTATCTGGCCTTGCAGTTGACGAAAAACTTCAGCAAGCCACAGATTTTTGAGTATTACGCTAATAAGATCTATGAAGGTCATGAATTATATGGCGCGCAAACCATTGCGTATTATTACTTTGGCGAGCCATTAAGCAGTTTGACACTTTCTCAAACCGCGATAATCGCCGGCTTAGGCCAAAGTCCAACCAACTTTAATCTGTATACCAATCCAGATTTAGTGGCACGGCGCCGAAATATCGTATTAGCTGCGATGCTCGATGATAACAAAATTAACCATCATGAATACGAAGAGGCAAAAGCAACCAGCGTTACTGACGGACTTTTGCCTCGTTAACGAAAAATCCGCGAATTGCACTTCGCGGATTTTTTGTTTGTCAGTCATTCATTTTGCGACTGATACGCTTGTAAAAATGCGTAGGCTGTAGCTGCCGACGTGAATACCGGCAGTTGTTTATTCATCGCGTCATGCCAAAGTGTCATCTGTTGATCTGCTTGCGGTGATGCCACCGGTATCTTGCGGGTATCAATCAGCACATCACCTTGTTCAACCCGTTCACACTGGCGCCGGGTCTTAAAACCGGCGTTAACGAAAGCCAACTCAAGTGCAACGGCTTCTTGGTCATCGTCTGTTAACAAGACCGCAACCCCTGGCGTCGCTGGCACCTTTATGCCGGCGCTGGTAAAAGCCTTGTAGAGTGCCACGTCGAACGTCTCGGCACGCCCCATCGCTTCACCCGTTGATTTCATCTCCGGACCCAATAATTGGGTGACGCCTGGTAATTTACTGAATGAAAAAACAGGCGCTTTAACCGCCACCGTGGTTGGCACTTGCTGCACACCATCCTGATAGCCTAAGTCTGCTAATTTCGTCCCGAGCATCACTTGCGTCGCCAATTGCGCTAATGGTACGTCAGTCACTTTTGAGATAAATGGCACCGTACGCGACGCCCGTGGATTCACTTCGATAACATAGGCCGTGTCGTCTTGAATCACAAATTGCACATTTAACAAACCGACAATTTGCAATTCGCGGGCTAGCGCTGTCGCAGCTGCAATCATCTTTGCTTGTCGTGATTCTGAAAGCACCTGTGGTGGATAGACACTCATCGAGTCACCTGAATGAATACCGGCTGGTTCAATGTGCTCCATAACCCCTGGCGTCACAACGGTTTCACCGTCACTTAAGACATCTAGTTCTGCCTCCATGCCAACCACGTATTGGTCAATTAATACGGGGTGATCATGGGACACCGCCACGGCCCGACTCATATAATCGGCCAAAGCTGCCTCGTTAGTGACAATTTCCATTGCACGACCACCCAATACATAGCTTGGTCGAACTAACACCGGATAACCAATTGATTTAGCAATCTTCACCGCTTCCTTGACCGTCGTCGCCGTTTGACCAATTGGTTGTGGCAACTGTAGCTTTTCAATGACTTGATTAAACGATGCCCGATCTTCCGCGCGATTCAAGTCTGCCACTGAGGTTCCCAGTATATTAATCCCGTGCTTTTCTAAATCAGCAGCTAAATTAATGGCCGTTTGACCACCAAATTGCACGATAACGCCCACCGGCTGTTCTAGCGCCACCACTTCACGCACATCCTCAAACGTTAACGGCTCAAAATACAACTTATCCGAAATTGAAAAATCAGTTGAGACAGTTTCCGGATTTGAATTCATCACAATCGCTTCGTACCCCGCTGATTGTATCGCCTTGACCGCATGCACGGTCGCATAATCGAACTCAACCCCCTGCCCAATTCGAATCGGACCAGAACCAATTACCAATACCGATGGCCGTTGGGTTACCCGGGCTTCATTCTCTTTACCATACGTTGCATAATAGTACGGCGTCACCGCGTCAAATTCGCCTGCTACCGTATCAACCATTTTATAGACAGGTTTTATGTCATGGTCGATTCGTAACTGCCAAACATCATCGCTTGTCCACTGCCAAAGTTCAGCAATTGTGGCATCCGCAAAACCGCGCCGTTTTGCCAACGCAAGCATCGTGCTATCACCTGGCGCTTGTTGTAGTTGTTGCGCAAGCGTCACAATGTTCACGAGCTTATCTAGAAAATAATTATCAATTTTGGTAGCGTCGTGTAATTCAGTTGGTGTCACACCACGACGCAATAGTTCGGCCAACATAAACAACCGATCATCACGAGCCGGCCATAAATGGGCCAACAATTCTGAGGTTGCCCACTCCTCATACTGCACATCGTTTAATCCGGTCACCCCAATTTCTAACGATCGGATTGCTTTCAAAAGTGCCTCTTCTAAATTCCGCCCGATTGCCATAACTTCGCCGGTCGCCTTCATCTGTGTGCCCAACTGTCGGTTAGCTGTTTTAAATTTATCAAATGGCCATCGTGGAATTTTGACAATCACATAATCCAAGGCTGGCTCAAAGTCCGCCAAAGTCGTCTCTGTCACCGGATTTTTGATTTCGTCCAAGGATAATCCCACGGCAATTTTGGCTGCCATCTTCGCAATCGGGTACCCCGTCGCTTTTGACGCCAGTGCAGACGAGCGACTAACCCGCGGATTAACTTCAATGATGGCGTATTTGTCACTGTCAGGTGCCAACGCCATTTGAATATTTACCCCACCGGCAATATCCAATGCGCGAATAATTTTTAATGCCGCATCACGCAACATCTGATAATCCACATCCGATAATGTTTGAACCGGCGCAACGACAATTGAATCGCCCGTGTGAATCCCAACTGGATCAAAATTTTCCATCGACGCCACAATCAAGGCATTGTCCTTTGTGTCGCGCATGACCTCAAACTCGATTTCTTTGTAGCCCGCAATGGATTCCTCAATTAGCACCTGTGTAACCGGTGAAAGATCCAACCCGTGTTGGGTAATTTGAACCAATTCCGCTTCGTTCTGGGCGATTCCCCCACCGGAC
>NZ_KQ970393.1:207379-210979 GCF_001579105.1 Weissella sp. DD23
GATTCCCCCACCGGACCCACCCAACGTATAAGCAGGACGTACAATAACCGGATACCCCTGCACATCAGCAAACTGAACAGCCTCCGCTACCGTGACGGCGATGGCCGATGCAGGCACCGGTTCACCCAATTCAGTCATTAAATCACGAAACTGTTCGCGATCTTCAGCCGCTTCAATTGCTGATAACTTCGTACCAATCAATTCCACATTGTATTCATCTAATATGCCACTCTCTGCCAACTCCTTCGCCATGTTCAACCCGGTTTGGCCACCTAGCGTTGGTAATAAGGCATCTGGTTTTTCCTGCTGAATAATCGTCTGTAAGGATGCTAGGGTCAGTGGTTCAATATAAACCTTATCTGCCGTTTCTTTATCGGTCATAATCGTCGCCGGATTCGAATTCACCAAAACAACTTCATAACCTTCCTCTTTCAAAGCAATCGCTGCCTGCGAACCGGAATAATCAAAT
Organism: Weissella sp. DD23; assembly: GCF_001579105.1. Lineage (NCBI taxonomy): Bacteria > Bacillati > Bacillota > Bacilli > Lactobacillales > Lactobacillaceae > Weissella > Weissella sp. DD23. Next base: position 207,849 of record NZ_KQ970393.1, read on the forward strand.
TCAGCCGCCTGTCCAACCACAATCGGTCCCGACCCAATCACCAATATTTTGTGAATATCACACCGTTTTGTCATTGCATAACCCCCGCTTTTTCTTGTCGCATTAACGTTACAAACTCATCGAATAGATAAGTGGCATCATGCGGTCCTGGTGCCGCATCTGGATGAAATTGAACTGAAAAGGCGGCATGATTACGTAGTCGCACGCCTTCTACAGTTCCGTCATTGATGTCCTCATGAGTCACAATAAGATCAGTATCTTGCAAACTGTCCTTTGCAACTGCATAGCCATGATTTTGCGATGTAAAATCAGTCCGTTGACTCGTCAGGTCACGCACAGCATGATTGAATCCACGATGGCCAAATTTCATCTTATACGTGTCAGCCCCGTTCGCCATTGCAAATAGTTGGTGACCTAAGCAAATCCCGAATAGTGGTTTAACTTCTTGTAATTGTTGAATTTTCGGAATCATATCCACGAATGCATTCGGATCCCCTGGGCCATTTGATAGTAGAATGCCATCCGGATTGCCAGCCAAAATATCTGTCACCGCTGCATCAGGCGATAACACAGTCACGGTCACACCGCGATCGTTCAATGCCCGTATAATTGAATTTTTCAAGCCAAAGTCAATCAATGCGACCTGCACATCACTCACGTCTGATTTATAAACCGTTGTTGGCTGATATGCGTCAGCAACTGGCAAACTTGCCGGTGCGTTCACGGCCACGTCACTTGGATTATCTACCAAGACGCCAGTCATCGTCCCAAATTCACGTAGTTCTTTCGTTAAAGCGCGTGTATCCACTCCGGTAATTCCAGGCAGCGCCATCACTTCAGCCCATTCACGTAATGACATCTTAGACCGCCAATTGCTTGGGTGCTCCGCAATGTCCGCCGTGATAATAGCGCTTGCCGCGGGTTTATCAGATTCATAATCAGCATCATTAATCCCATAATTACCAATTAACGGATACGTAAACACAATCATTTGGCCCAGATAGGACTTATCGGTAATCGCTTCTTGATAGCCCGTCATACCGGTTGTAAACACCAATTCTCCCGCAACACTTTGCGTGGCGCCGAAGCCTTCGCCCTCATAAATCGAGCCATTCTCCAATACTAAATATCGTTTATTCATTCTTAGTCCTCATTATAAAAATCCCCCGTAATGTGCCAAGCATCACGGGGGACTTATCGTTATTCGTTTACTTAATGACGATATACGCAATTGAACCATGCAAGCCTCGCTGAACTTAGTTAAATCATTCAATTGTTTCTAATCATCTAGTCAATTGCCAACGGCTGTGGCAAAAATAGTTCACCTAACGTTGCAGCCATTACCGCCTTGATTGTATGCAACCGATTTTCGGCCTGTTGAAATTGCTTAGCATTGTCCGCATGAAATACTTCATTCGTAATTTCCATCTCAGTCAGACCAAATCGCTTGTAAATGTCTTGAGCCATTGTCGTTTCTAAATCATGAAACGCTGGTAGATCATGCAACACAATCGTATCGGCACGCCCCGTTTGGGCAACCACTTCAGCATTAATTTGATATCGCTGCAATAGTTGAATACGTTCTGCCCAAGCATCTTCTTCTCCCATTGAAGCCCACACATCGGTATACAACACATGCGCCCCCTGTACACCAAGGGCCACGTCATCGGTCAACACGATTTTCGCCCCACTTTTCTCGGCAAACTTGCGGGCAATCTGTTGCACCTCCGTCGTCGGTTGTAGTGACTCTGGTGCAACCAATGTTATATCAACCCCCAATAGCGCTCCGGTAACAAGCAATGAATTCGCTACATTATTACGAGCATCCCCCAAATAGGCTAATTTCAATCCTTTCAAATGACCAAACACTTCATCCATGGTCATAAAATCAGCTAACATCTGTGTCGGATGCCAGTCATCAGTCAACCCGTTCCAAACCGGCACATGACTTTCAGCAGCCAACGTTTCAACAACCGGTTGTGAATACCCCCGATATTCAATCGCGTCATACATCGATCCCAATACACGGGCTGTATCTGACAAGGATTCTTTCTTACCAAATTGAATATCTTTCGCACCCAGAAATTCTGCATGAGCCCCTAAGTCAGTTGCTGCAACCGTAAATGATGACCGTGTCCGTGTTGAGGTTTTCTCAAACAATAGTGCAATATTACGGCCCTTTAGGTATTCGTGGGGGACACGCTGTTGCTTTAAAAACTTTAAATGTTCCGCTAATTTAATTAACGTATAGAGTTCTTCCCCTGAAAAATTCTTTTCTGCTAAATATGACCGCCCGTAAAATATATTTTGCATTTAAGCCTCTCCAATCGTTGTCAGAATTGTCATGACACCCGCATGCATCTCTTGCTCATCCATGGTTAGCACCGGCAGTAATCGCAATGTATTTCCTTGCGCAGATAAAGCCAAAATACCTCGTTCACGTAATTTCATCAGTACCGGTTGTACATCCGTTGTTAACTCAATGCCGATCATCAAGCCTAACCCGCGTACCGCTTTCACCTGTTGCAAATCCTGGCTACCTTGTACCAAATCATGCATGATAGCCAGCCCCTTTTGTTGCACGTCCGCTAAAAATTCAGGCGTTAATGACTGAAGAACCGCATACGCACTAGCCATAACAACTGGATTACCGCCAAAGGTTGTCCCGTGTGACCCTGGTTGAAAGGCTGTCCCTAATTTAGCTTGACCAATCATTGCTCCTACAGGCAATCCATTAGCCAAAGCTTTGGCCACCGTGACAATATCAGGCACGATATCAAACTGTTCGTAGGCATATAGTGACCCCGTGCGGCCCATACCAGACTGCACTTCATCCACAATAACCAGTACGCCTAAGTGCTGCGCCTTGTTAACCAAACGCTGTAACCACGAACGGTCAGCCACGTGAATGCCCCCTTCGCCTTGCACAACTTCCAAAATAACGGCTGCAAAGGTATCGTCTAGTTGGTCAATCGCCGCTTGTTGATTAAACGGCACTGTGACCACATCCTGATCAACCCCATACCCAGCTTGATAGGCCGTGACCGGTGTCAATGACAAGGCCCCGTACGTTCGGCCGTGAAATGCTTGCGCGAAATTCATAATTTTATGTTTGCCCGTATAACGACGTG
>NZ_KQ970393.1:210999-211918 GCF_001579105.1 Weissella sp. DD23
GTATAACGACGTGCCAATTTTAAAGCGGCTTCGTTTGCCTCGGCCCCTGAATTAGCAAAAAACACTAGCCGATCTGTTCCTTGTGTTAACAACCCCGCGACCCGTTCTTGCAGGGTACTTTTATACAAATTTGACGTATGCCAAATGCCTTTAATTTGCTTTTCAACTGCTGCTTGCACTGTCCTTGGATGATAACCAAGATTCATTACACCGATGCCGGCCCCAAAATCTAAATACTCATTCCCTAGCTCATCAACGACATAAGCATCATGCCCATCAACCAGTTCAATATCTGAACGGGCATAGGTTTCAAATAAATGACTCATTCTTGGTCCCCCAATACTAATTTTGTACCCACTTGAAAATCACGGCCCATTTGAATCTTTTGCACCCCTAACTGCATCGCCATAAATGCGGCCTGTAATTTAATAAACATTCCCCCAGTCACCACTTCTTGTGACATTAATGTCGCTGCCACTTTAGGTGAAAGTTTGGACATAACTTGCTGATTTTGATCAAGTACGCCAGCCACATCCGTCAGAAAATACAACGTGTCCGCCTTGAAATGGCGTGCAAACGCTAATGCAATTTCGTCGGCATTCACATTCAGTAACTCGCCTTGAGCCGATGATACCAGTGGTCCAATCACATATAACTGACCCGCCATTAGTGTCGTCGTAATGCTGTCGATTTCACCAACTGCCCCAAATTTTCCGGCGTCCTTTATCTTTGCAACAACACCATCGGTTAACCGAGTTGGGCTTAAATGCGCTTGTCCCAAGACATGGTGTAGCATTGGCCAAACCTGTGTTTGCACAACGTTCACCATGACCTTTAATGTTGCCTCATCGGTGTAGCGTAAGCCGGCTACTTTTTTAACTGGTAATTTTGCGTGCGCCAATGCGTCATCAACCATCGG
>NZ_KQ970393.1:212300-215585 GCF_001579105.1 Weissella sp. DD23
ATCAACCATCGGACCGGCACCATGCACCAAGACAACTGTTTCATCCTCTGCCAACCACGTTTGCAACTGCTTTAACACGTTGATATCTATATTTTTTAAGGCGTTGCCGCCAATTTTAACTACCTTCATATTTTATGTGTGATAAGCTGCATTAATATGCACATACTCATAGGTCAAATCACTTCCCCACGCCTGACCTTGTTCTGTTCCGAGACCTAAATCTACTGTGATCACAATGGTGTCCTGTTGCATTGCTTGCGTTGCTGCGACTTCATTAGCAACCGCATGACCCGCAACGATAATCGGCACTTGATTAATCGCAATTGACAATTGGTCAGCCTCGAACACTTCACCAACATTGCCAATGGCATCAATAATGCGCCCCCAATTTGGATCCGCACCAAACACTGCCGTTTTCACCAAATTAGAACCCACAATACTTTTGGCAACTCGTTGGGCACTTGCTGAATGACGTGCACCAATGACGCGGACATCAATTAACCGTGTCGCACCTTCACCATCACTGGCAATTGCGATGGCTAATGTCTTGAGTACCTGATGCAAGTCCGCTTTAAACGCCTCATATTTAGCCGTGCCAGCTTTAATTTCGGCCTGCCAATCATCGCCATTGGCCAACACTAGTACTGTGTCATTCGTTGACGTATCGCCATCAATGGTAATTTGATTAAAAGTGACATCCACTAATTCACGTAGCAATTGCTGTAACAAGCCTTGCTTAATCGTGACATCCGTCGCGATAAACCCAAGCATCGTCCCCATGTTCGGATGAATCATACCTGAGCCTTTCGCCACACCACTAATTTGATAGTCCGCTTGCGTAACTTGCGCCGTTTTTGTTGTGGTATCGGTCGTTAACATCGCCTTCGCGAGATTCAAAGGCGTACTTGCTTGTAGCCGTTCAATGCCCCGACGGATTTTCTCCATTGGCAACTGCTCACCAATAATCCCCGTTGACACAACCAATACCTCTGCCGGTGTTTTGTGTAATTTATTCGCCACTAGCTTTTGCGTTTCATACGCATTTGCCAAACCGGTCGCTCCCGTAAAAGCATTCGCGTTCGCAGAATTAACAAAAATCGCATGGACCGGTTGATTACTTCGAAGGACTTGTTGATCGATTTGCACCGGGGCTGCTGGAAATGTATTTCGCGTAAATACCCCTGCTACCTGAGCCGGCTTTGTCGAAACTAGCCAGCCAAGGTCTGGTTTGGTGGGATTACGCCGTAACTGACCGTGAATCCCATCACTATAAAAATTTTTAGGCCAACTAAATGTCATAACTGCCTCCTAAATCATGAGTGGTAATTGAGCCAACCCAGCCGTTTCATCAAAGCCAAAGTATTGATTAAAATTTTGAACCGCTTGCCCAGCGGCCCCTTTCATCAAATTGTCGATAACGCTCACAATTGTCACGATATGTGTGACCGGATTGTATGACCAGCCGATGGCGGTCATATTACTTCCCACAACGAGCCGTAAATCCGGCATGTCATTGGCCAAGATTTTTACAAATGGTTTGTCCATATAAGTTGCTTGAAATGCGGCCGCGATAATTTCATTTACATCCGCACTATCAGCTGTAACCTTCGCATATATGGTTGCCATCAACCCTCGCTTGACTGGCAAAAGCCCCGTTGTAAATTGGATAGGGCCCATATCCGGGGCCCATTGCTTAAGTTGCTGCATAATTTCCGGTATATGCTGGTGTTGATTAAGCTTATATAGCGAAAAATTCTCATCCACATCAACATAGTGCGTTGCTTGACTCAATTTTTTGCCTGATCCCGTCACACCAGACTTGGCATCGACAATAACCGAATCCAAATCAATCAGGCGCTCTTGTACCAGTGGCGCTAACCCCATTAAAGTTGCCGTGGCATAACAACCAGGATTTGCAATATAATCTGTTGTTGTCGCCGTAAATTCAGTTAACCCATACGTTGCATGAGATAATGTTTCACGTGAAACTTCAGTAGCTCGGTGATACCATTTTTGATACGCCTTTGGATCTTGAAGTCGCAAATCCCCTGACAAATCAATAATCGGGAAATGATTTTCTATAAATGTTTCTGCCAGTTCACCCGTAACGCCTGCGGGTGTCGCAAAAAAGGCGACCTCGTTATCTGCCATAATTTGCCCCGCATCAAACGGCAACACCCGGACTGTTTGTTTAGTCTGCCAGTCAAATTGTTGCGCCACGGCTTCCAAATCGGCTTGTGTTGTATAAATATTAATTTCAGTGACATTCGGATGCTGACTAAGTGACTGCCATAAAACAGTCCCGCTGTATCCTGTCACCCCAACAATTGCTACCTTCATTGCTCATTCCCCTAATTGCTCTTGATAAAATTTAATTTGGTTACTAACCTCCGTAACGGCTGTGCCACCAACCGATGTCCGGCGTTCAACGGCCGTCATCGGTTGCAAGATTTGGTACACATCATCCGTAATCAACTCACTTGCTTTTTGCAACTCAGCCAATGGCATATCCTGTAAGTTAACCTGTGTTTGAATACCTTGTAGCACCAATTGGCCAACGATAGCGTGTGCTTCACGAAATGCTAATCCTTTATTAGCCAGATAGTCGGCTAATTCGGTTGCATTCGAAAAATCATTATGTGTGCTCTCTGACATCACATCACGATTAACCTGAAGGGTTGCAAACATACCGTCAAAGACAAATAACGCATCCATTATCGTGGTATAGGTTTCAAATACACCCTGCTTATCTTCTTGCATATCTTTGTTATAGGCTAATGGCAAGCCCTTCATGACCGTCATCAGCCCCATTAAATCTCCATAAACACGGCCTGTCTTTCCACGTGTCAATTCTGCAAAATCAGCATTTTTCTTCTGTGGCATAATTGAGGAACCAGTCGCATAGGCATCACTTAACGTGACAAATCCAAATTCGTAACTCGACCATAAAATCAATTCTTCGCTTAATCGGGATAGGTGCATCATCAAAATGGCGGCTGACTGCAAAAATTCAATTGCAAAATCACGATCACTGACCGCATCCATCGCATTGTGGTAAACATCATCAAATCCCAGTAGGTCAGCCGTCATCGTTCGATCGATTGCAAACGTTGTACCTGCTAAAGCAGCGGCGCCCAATGGTGATACTTTGGCGTGCTGCATATTGAACTCAAACCGCTCAACATCACGTGTCAGCATCCCAACATAAGCTAATAAGTGGAAGCCAAACGTCACCGGCTGCGCATGTTGCAAGTGCGTGTATCCCGGCATGAGCGTCGCTTGGTT
>NZ_KQ970393.1:215864-228731 GCF_001579105.1 Weissella sp. DD23
CTTGCAATAATGTCTTTTGAAACTGCTTAATCGCTTCGATGATATTAGGTAGTCGATTGGCAACCCAGAGATGAAAATCAGTCGCTACCTGATCATTTCGTGATCTCGCCGTATGCAGCTTTCCCGCAACGGGCCCAATTTTTTCAGTTAACAACACTTCAACATTCATATGCACATCTTCCTGCGCAATTTGTAGCGTTGCCACACCTGACTCAAAGTCGGCACGCACCGCTTGTAACCCGGCCACGATTTGGGCAGCTTCTGCCGCTGTAATGATTGCCTGTTGTCCCAACATTTGTGCGTGCGCAATCGATGCTTGAATATCCTCAGCAATCATGTATTGATCTGCTGCAATTGAAGCACCATACGCTTGTACCCGGTCGGATCCAGTTTCCGTAAATCGACCACCCCATAATTTATCAGTCATGCTGCTCACCCTGTTCAGAATGAACATGATTAACCTGTTCAAACACGGTGTTGCCTAGAGTCCACAGTTTGATAAATCCAACTGCTGCGGCTTGATCGAATGATGAACTGGCCGTATACGTCGCCAAATTTTCATCATAGAGTGAATTTTTAGCTGACTGACGCGCCACAGCAATTGCAGAACCCTTGAATAACTTCATCTTCACGTCACCGTTTACAACTTGCTGCGTTACCTTGATAAACGCTTGCAGCGCATCAAACAAAGGCGACACCCACTTGGCATCGTAGACTAAGTTCGCTAAGTGTTCGGCCACAATTGGCTTAAAATGTGCAACATCTCGTTCCAACGTCAAGTCTTCCAAATCCTTGTGGGCCGTCATCAAAACAGTGGCGGCTGGCACCTCATAAATTTCACGTGACTTAATACCGACTAATCGATTCTCAATATGATCAACACGGCCAATCCCGTGCGCGCCAGCCAACACATTTAACTTTTCAAGGATTGTTGTTAGCGACATTGCTTCACCATCCAAGGCAACTGGCAAACCGGCTTCGAAACTAATCGTGACAAAATCAGCAACGTCCGGTGTATCTGCAATTGCTGTAGTCAACTCATATGCTTCCTCAGGCGCTTCATGCCATGGATTTTCTAGAATTCCCGCTTCAATTGCACGCCCCCAAATATTTTCATCAATTGAGTATGGTGACTCCTCACCTACTGGAATGGGTACATGATGCGCATCTGCATAGGCAATCTCTTCTTCACGTGACCATTGAAAATCTCGAATTGGTGCCTCAATTTTCAAATTAGGGTCAAAGGCGTGAATCGCAGCCTCAAAACGAACTTGATCATTACCGTGACCTGTCGATCCATGCGCAATTGTTGTCGCACCAATCTGATGCGCGATTTCGACTAACTTCTTAATGATTAACGGCCGTGACAATGCCGAAACTAATGGATACTCACCTTCATATAACAAATTTCCTTGAATAACTGGTGCCACATAATCTGTCGCAAATTCTTCTTTGGCATCCAACAGGATTGACGCTTCGGCACCCACTTGTAACGCCTTGGCTTTGATGAAATCCAAGTCTTTACCATGTTGACCAACATCTAGCACAACCGCCGTTACGGCATACCCCTTCTCCTTAAGCCAAGGAATGGCCACCGAAGTATCTAAACCGCCTGAATAAGCTAAAACCAACTTTTCTTGCATATTTATTCCCCTTTTTGAATATTTGACTATTCGTCAATTGTAACTATTTATTCAAAAATAGCAAGATTAATTGTATTTTTATTCTAAATAAATTCAATAAATCATGATAAAAGACGCATTTAATCGGTGGTATTATTGTTAATCGGAATACTAAATCAATATTTTGAAAATCATAAAATATTCATATTTGTCAATCGGATGCTTCTATTCAATTATTTACATATTTTTTCAATCCATCCGCCATTTTTGTATATTTCAGAGAACTAACCCTGTGCATAAACGAATTAAACATCTGTTTTTAACAAAAAAATCCGCGGAGACAGTCATCTCCGCGGATTTTGATTTTTAAATTGTCATTAATTAGTTTTCAGGCGTTGCTGGCACCTTGATATCGCCAGAAATAATCTTTGCCTTTGCAGTCTCAACAGCCTTCTTCTCGTCTGCATTCAAGTTCTTCGTGACAACACCGACTCCGCCTTCCTTCAAGCCGTAGTAAACAGTCTTGCCACCAGGGAACTTATCCTTTTGCGCTGATTCCGTAATCAATTGCACACCACGACCAACACCCGTCAATGATGATGTCAACGTCAAGTTAGCTGACTTGCCATCCTTTGACTTGTAGTCACCCATGTTTGTTTGGTCCATATCGACACCGATGACCCAAACCTTATCCTTTGAATCCGCAGCCAACGTTGCGTCTTGGTCCTTCGCAGCTTGGAAGACACCATTTCCAACACCACCAGCGGCTTGGAAAATAATGTGCTCACCTTGCGCCATCTTGGCCTTAGCAATTGTTTGTCCCTTGGCTGGGTCTGAGAACGTACCTGCATACGTTGCATCGACCTTCATATTAGGATCAACTGACTTCACACCGGCTTGGTAACCAGCCAAGAATGATTCGATCACTTGGTTCTTCATACCACCAACGAAACCAACCGTATCGTCACCGATTTCCTTGGCCTTTGTCGCAGCGGCGATACCAACCAAGTATGATGATTGCTCTGAGTGGAACATGACTGATGCAACGTTCTTGTACTTCTTATCCGCAATTTCATCAACCAACACAAACTTCGTGTCAGGATACTTCTTAGAAACGGTTTGGACTGAATCCTTAAACGTGTTTCCGATAGCTGAAACGACATTGTACTTAGCAGTAGCAGCTTGCGTCAATTGCGTATCGTAATCGGCGACCGTCTTAGGTTGGAAGTAGTTGTAACCATTTTGTCCCTTAGACAAGTTGTTAGCCTTACCCCACTTCTCTAAGCCTTCCCAAGCGCTTTGGTTGAAGCCCTTGTCATTTACACCGTTTGTGTCTGAAACAACCGCAGCGGTGAATTTATCGCTTGATCCGCCCTTGCTACCTGACGTTGCGGCATACGCAATCCCTGCAACGACAACAACTGCTACACCACCAATAATCAATGTCCGACGTGAAACCATTTTTCCTAATACCTCCAAAGTATAAAATCCCTCGACCCGACCACTCTTTTTGCCTTGAAAATTACCAGCTCAGAGTCCAAATAAAAATGTAATTTTTACTACTATAAGGTTCTATTTAAGATAATGCAAGGGGTCAGTTCATTACATTTTTCATGGTTTTCGAATTATTAAAAACGATTAACCTAATAACAACTGTATTTAAGGCCCTAAAATAAGTATTTTTCGTAAATGTCTTATTTTTAGTAACTATATTTATGAGAGAAATGTAATATGCGAACAAATTACGAACATTTTTAAAACCCACCATTGATTATTGTCGTGAAGTACGTATAATTAGAAACAACAATTTTATGGGGGATATCATGGCAAACACAGAAACGCACGATAGCATTTTGGTGTTGGACTTCGGTTCACAATATAACCAACTCATTTCACGACGCATTCGCGAATTGGGTGTTTATTCTGAATTAAAGCCACACACAATGACGGCCGCTGAAATTAAGGCACTTAATCCAAAGGGACTCATCTTTTCAGGTGGGCCTAACTCGGTCTATGAAGACGGTGCGTTCACGATTGATCCAGAAGTGTTCAATTTGGACATTCCAATCCTTGGCGTTTGCTACGGTATGCAATTGATGGCACATGTATTGCCTGGCGGAAAAGTGGCGCCAGCGAATGATTCATCAGAATACGGTGAAACTGAAATGGACGTGACGGCTGACAACACCGTTTTGTTCGGCGGCACACCAGAAACGCAAACTGTTTTGATGTCACACGGTGATTACGTTGAGCAAGTACCTGATGGCTTTAAGGCCGTTGCCACGTCTGACAACACGCCAATCGCAGCCATGGAAGATACTTACCACAACTTCTACGGGGTGCAATTCCACGCTGAAGTGCAACATACTGAATACGGCATGCAAATTTTGGAAAACTTCGTTGACAAGGCAGTTCGTGCAGAACGCAATTGGTCAATGGATGATTTCATCGACGAGCAAATCACGAAGATTCGTGAAACCGTTGGTGACAAGAAGGTCTTGCTGGGTCTTTCTGGTGGGGTTGATTCATCAGTTGTGGGTGTTTTGTTACAACGTGCTATTGGTGATCAATTGACATCAATTTTCGTTGATCACGGTTTGCTACGTAAAAACGAAGCAGATGAAGTGATGGCTGCTTTGGGCGGTAAGTTCGGCCTGAACATCATTAAAGTTGATGCACAAGAACGTTTCTTGACGAAGTTGGCCGGGGTTACTGATCCTGAGCAAAAGCGTAAGATTATCGGAAACGAATTTATTCGCGTCTTTGACGAAGAAGCCGCTAAGCTTGATGGCATCGACTTCTTGGCACAAGGCACGTTGTACACTGACGTGATTGAATCAGGAACGGATACCGCGCAAACGATCAAGTCACACCACAACGTCGGCGGTTTGCCAGAAGACATGCAATTCCAATTGATTGAGCCCCTTAACACACTCTTCAAGGATGAAGTTCGTGCGTTGGGTGAGAAGTTGGGTATGCCACACGAACTTGTTTGGCGCCAACCTTTCCCTGGTCCTGGCTTGGGGATTCGTGTTTTGGGTGACATTACTGAAGCAAAGCTCGAAATTGTGCGCGAATCTGATGCAATCTTGCGTGAAGAAATTGCTAAGCATGGTTTGGATAGCGAAGTTTGGCAATACTTCACTGTCTTGACGGGGGTCCGTTCAGTCGGTGTCATGGGTGATGGCCGTACGTACGACTATACGATTGCCATTCGTGCTATCACGTCTGTTGATGGGATGACGGCTGACTTCGCTAAGTTGCCATGGGATATCTTGGAAGAGATTTCTCGTCGCATCGTCAATGAAGTCGACCACATTAACCGCGTCGTGTACGATATCACGGCCAAGCCACCTGCAACTGTTGAGTGGGAGTAATATTTAATATCTAAACGAAAAAACCGCCATGGAATAAACAAATTCCAAGGTGGTTTTTTGTATCTATTCAAAACTTTATCCCCAAATCAAAAATCACATCACTGAGCATGCTTACTTTTATGATACGTTTATTTAGTATTGTAAATAAAATACATAATAATATAGAAAAGAGCACCGTTATGATAACTGAAATTGTCGGTACCCGACTACTGACGTTGCGCCAACAACGCCAATTAACCCTGCAAGAAGTCAGCACACTAACAGGTGTCAGCACTGCTTCTCTGAATAACATAGAGCGCCACACTACTTCGCCTTCCATCGATACACTCTGGAAGATTTCTAGTGGTCTAGCTGTGCCCATTAACTACTTTTTTGCGACCGATCCTGTCGACTTTGAACTAGCTAGACCTGCGGATTTCCACAATATTGCTAGCGAAGATGCAGGTGTCGTGGTCCAATCGGTCTTTAACTCGATTGCGTCGAATAACTTTGAAGTCTTTGATTTGTCACTGACTAGCCAGTCAGCGCGGCAATCTGCCGCCCACGTACCAGGGACGGTAGAGGTATTAATTGTAAAAACCGGCACCTTAACAATGCAGGTCAATGGGCAAACATTTCAAATTCCGGCTGGTACCATGGCCAAGTTTAACGGAGCATTTGCGCATGAATATCGGAATGACACTACGACCGACACTAGTTTTGTCAGTCTCATGATTTATAATCGCTAGGAGCATGTATGGCCATAAAGTCTGTTTTACTCGGTATTCTTGCCGCTTTATTTTTCTCGTTGACCTTTCTCTTAAATGAAATCAATTTGCATGCGGCTGGCGACTGGGTATGGGTGTCCACCCTCCGTTACCTATGGATGTTACCGATGATTGCCATGTTGGCTTATGTCCCTCAGGTGAAGGCAAATTTCCGTAAGGTGTGGCTGGCAATCAAAGATGCGCCATTCTATTGGCTACTCTGGAGTAATGTGTGTTTCGTTTTGTTTTACGTCCCGCTCACCTGGGCTGCACAGTTTCTTCCCGGGTGGTTGGTGTCTAGCTTATGGCAACTCACTATCATCTTCGGTGTGCTCACAACGCCATTAATGAAGGTCACCGATAGTTCTGGTGTATCACATCGTTTGCAGATACCGCGAAATAAATTGAAGTGGATGGTCATTATCATCATCGGAATTGCCATGACCACGATTCAAACAACCGGATTTGCTGGTTTTAATCATAAATTTTGGTTTGCCGTCATCGCAATTCTAATCGCAGCCATTTGTTATCCACTGGGGAACCGCCAAATCGGCGTTCGTTACCCCGATTTCAACGGGTTAGAAAAAGTTTTTGGGATGTTGATTGCGACATACCCAACTTTCATTTTGTTGGCAATCATTGGTTATTTGAGATCAGGATTGCCAAACCATACAACGCTCTTAAGCACGTTCACAGTTGCTCTGTCTTCTGGCGTTATTGCAACGGTACTTTTCTTCCAAGCAACCGCGATGGCCGCTCGGAACATGGAAGTGTTGGCAACTGTTGAAGCCACCCAATCATTTGAGGTGATTTTCACGGTATTGCTGGGCGTTCTATTTTTAAATCATGCGTTACCGACACATATCCAATTGTTGGGTTTGCTCGTTATGATTCTCGGTATTGTGGGGATTAACCTAACTCGTAAAAGACGTTATTAATCGTGAAAAGGCCACCGCACAGTGCGATGGCCTTTTTCATTACAAACAAAAACACGCCACAAACATGGCGTGTTTCATACTATGAAAGCTGAGAAGATAGTATCTGCGTTTTTGAGATTGTTGAGATTGTGAAGTATTAAGTCGTACGTACTACCTTCTCATTTGCGGTTGCCCGCAATGATGTTAAACGGGTTCGCACCGTTTAACACCGATAAGCTTAAGCCTCCTGATTTAGCTCAAGTAACAAACGATAAATCGCACCATACAGATTAGCATCATTACCAAATTTACCGGGCACGATATCGACATGACTAATCATGCGATTGATATATGGATTCCCTTGATAAAATGCCTCGTACGCTTCACGAATGGTTGCCGTCACAATCGGTTGGGCTGAAATACCACCACCGATTACGACCCGTTCAATATCAACCGTTGCTTGCAAATTTTGAATCTGTAGCGCGATTGTTCGTGCGTATTGATTAAAAATACGCTTAGCTTGCGGATAACCAGCATTGATGAACTCAAATACTTTTTCTCCATCGTGGACATCCGGCAACTCCAATTCGGTCGCGATTTCCTTAATCATCTCAACCGCCGACCCTGTAAAACCAAACCGTGATTCACGATCCGTCGTAATTTTATGGTAAATAAATGATAATTCACCAGCTTCATAATGAGCACCATAGTGTAACTGACCGTCAATTACAAAACCACCGCCAACACCCGTGCCAAGGACCAGCGCTAAACCATTCGCGACCCCTTTTAACTCACCCACCCAAAGTTCAGCAAGTGCAGCGGCTTTCCCATCATTTTCAATAGCTAACGGCAAATCTAATTGCAACGCCGTCTTTAGGTCGACGCCGTCTAAAAACGACCACATCACCCCGGCATGAATAGTACCCGTGTCATGATTAACACGCACCGGCAAGCTAATGCCAACACCCCGAATATCGTCATGATACAATGCAATAATCGCCTGCAATTGCGCAACAAAAGTCTTTAGATCTCGACGATTTGTTGGCTGATTACCACGTTCAACCAATTCTCCACTATGATTAACTAAACCATATTTAACTTTGGTACCACCAACATCGATGGCCAAATAATGATTTTCCATTTTTATCCCTTTCATTCATGAGCTGTCTCACCCAATTTATTGGCATGACGCCCAGGGCGAATTGCGGCCTTCATAAAGGCCACAATGGCTAATAACAATAACATAAAGCTAATAATCACGTAATTAGCAATTTCACTTGTTTGATTAAACCAACCGTTCAGTGTCTTAAGCACATATGGGCTTGCCGACACACCAACATTGATTCCCACTAACATCATTGTTGATCCTAATGTCTGTGAGACCGCATTTGTCTCAGCTGCTAAATTACTAAAGATTCCTGGCATAACCATACCAAACGCAAATCCGTAACCCGCAACGGCTACCGCTGACAAGATGAGCGACTGACTCTGTATCAAGATGAACACCATCGTCATCGCCAATGTTGCGCCAATCGCAATCGAGTAGCGCCCTAACAAACGCTTAATCTGTCCAAACAACAATGATGACAAAAATTGGAATGCCGTCACAAGTCCCGTGACAAAACTGGCATCAGCGGCTGTTCCGTAACCGCGTTCGGCAAATACCGGCGCCATTTTAACCGTGATGCCAAAATATGCCGTAAACCAAAAGAATGCAAATACCGCTGAAAAAATCATCGCTCCATTTACGCGGACATGACCACTCGCAGTAACATGTTCTTCCTCAACCACTGGCGTATTATCGGGTACTAACAAACCAAACAAGACCAATGGAATTGCCCCAAGCGCGTACACACCAAACGCGGCGTGCCAACCACCGCCCATTAGGAATCCCACGACCCACGTCAGCAAAGTTGTCACCATCGCAGCCGCCGCATCTCGATAACCAATCAAAGCGTCACGCTCATGACCCGTGTAATACATCGAAATCAATGAGAACGATAACGAATTAAATAATCCGACACCGGCACCAAATAGGAACCGACTAGCTAGCATAATCGTATAATTCTCGGTAAACATCGGTGTAATACCTGCAATTACCGAAACCAATAACCCTAGAACAACGGTGCGCTTGTTTCCCATTAATCTTGTTACAAGCGGTGACAACAAAACAAATATCAAAATACCTAAACTCGACACAGACATCAATAATTCAATGTCCGTTTGCGAATGACCAGCCAAAGTTTGATGAATCAGTGGCACGGTTACCTGGACGGCCGCTGCCGCATTCGTTAGCGTTGCAATTGATAGCAACGCTACCTTAAACCAAAAACTATGTTTATTCATATAATCATCACTCCCCAAATTAATCCCTATTCTACATATGTCGACCAACACTAACCAACGTCAGCACGGCCAACATAATCATGAAAACGTTATATAAAATGGCCAACATTTTACTAGAAAGTCGTTGACTCAACGTTGTACCAACATAACCACCGATAATCGCCACAATCGCAAGCCATGGAACCAGGCCTAAGTCATACCGACTATAATCATTCGCAATCACAATGGTGTATATTTTTGAAATCTGTGAGAAAAAGATACTTGCAATCGAATAAATTGCTGCGTCGCGCAGTGTAAAACCAAAACAAATTACCAATAACGAGACGTTCAACGGACCTCCACCGATGGCCAAAAAGATAGATATTGCACCTAAAAACAATCCCAAGCCAAACGATGCCAACCAATGTGGCTTTTTTACACGTTGCCGTTGTGGCATCGCCCGCGTATAGATAATCAAAAAGATTAACGTTAGAAATAATATAATCGACTGGGTTAACTGCACTTTATTTTCAGGAAAATAGCGTAGTAATACCGTCAACAAGCTATTCCCTATATAACCACCGAGTAATGATCCCACTGAAATTTCAAGCAACATTGGCAAGTCATACTTAAAGCCCGACTTAATTTGCTTAACAATTGATACTAAACACATCGTAAATACGACAACGGTTGTATAAAAGCCAATGACTTGTACCGAATCTGGCGAGAACAAATCTGTCATTGCTTTTAATACAATGCCCCCACCAATCCCGGCCAATGCCCCAATGATTGTTGCAATAAATGTCGCAATAACATACAAAACATTCAGCATAAATGCCTCATTCTTCCGTCAAACTACGGCCGTTCGTTGCAATAACGCGTTGATACCAAGCAAAAGAATCCTTCTTTTCACGCTGATAAGTGCCGTTACCGTGATTATCCACGTCAACATAGATGAATCCATAACGCTTGTCCATCGAACCACTACTTGCCGCAATCAAATCAATTGGCCCCCAAGCGGTATATCCCATCACATCAACGCCATCCAATTCGATTGCCTTTTCGACTTCAAGCAAATGTTGTTTGAGATAATCGATGCGATAATCGTCATGAATCTGCCCATTGGCATCCTTTTCGTCATAAGCACCTAATCCATTTTCAACAATCATAACCGGCTTCTCATAGCGGTAATACAATGTATTCAAGGCGAAACGCAACCCCTGTGGATTGATGCCCCAACCCCAGTCTGACTTTTTCAAATACGGATTGGTATAACCGGTCTCTAACCCATTCAACCCCTTTAAGATTCCCTGTGTCTTCTGACCAGTCACGTGGGTCAAGTAATAGCTAAACGACACAAAATCTACGGTTCCCGCCGCCAAAATGGCTTTATCACCGGAGTGTTCTGGCAGCACAATATGCTTACGTTCAAATTCTTTTAACTTGTAATTTGGGTATTTACCACGAACCTGGACATCCGCATAAAACATCATGAGTTTTTGAAAATCTTCAGTTCCTTGTACGTCTGCCGGATCAGGACTATTAGGGTATGAAAAATGCCCGTTATACATCATGCCGACTTTATTCTCGGCATTTAATTCATGCGCTAACTTAACAACTTTCGCGCTCGCCAAAAATTGATGATATGCCGCTTGCATCTTATCGTTCTCACTGGCATCTAAGCTAATACCACCAGCGTTCCAAGGCATCGTCGACATATTATTAATTTCGTTAAACGTTAGCCAGTACCGCACACGCCCATCGAAATGACGCAATAACGTCTCCGCATAACGGACAAACAAATCAACCACTTCACGCCCTTGCCAAAATCCATATTTTTCTAACCCCATCGGGGTATCAAAATGTTGAATCGTAACCAACGGTTCAATACCATACGACAAACACAAGTCCACAATTTTATCGTAAAAGTCCAATCCTTTCTGATTTGGTTTGGCATCATCCCCATTCGGAAAGACACGTGTCCAAGCCATTGAAAACCGGTAGACTTTAAAACCTAGTTCAGCAAACAGGGCAATATCTTCTGCATAATGTTCATAGTGTTTAATCGCATCGTGTGTCGGATAAAACTTAGCTGAATCAATTGCATCAGTAATCTCACGAGGCGCGCCATTTTCGGCTAACGTCATCATGTCAGCTGTGCTAAGCCCTTTACCATCAACATCGTAAGCACCTTCAATCTGTTCAGCTGAAGTTGCACCACCCCAGAGGAAACCTGCTGGAAAAGCCATATGTATTTAATCTCCTTTTCTTGCTATTTCTAAGCAAGAAACAGTATAGCTAGCTAACCAAGCGCAATAATAGCTTTTCAAATCGACTTGTCAGACCGTTGCACACTCAAACAAGAAAACGCTTACATACCATGCAACGCTATTGCGCAAAATAACACTTTCACATGAAAAAACGGACCTACCAATTGCAGCCCGTTCCACTTTAAGATTGATCCTTGATAATTGGGTTCTCCGTAAACCGATAACGTTGGTACTCCTTCTCTATCTGCATTTTTGTTTCGTTTGCCTCAACGTGCCGCGATAAATAACTGGCATACAAAATATCCAGCAGGTACGAAACAGATACATCGGTACTAAAATTACCAAAGTTTTGAATTAGGCGCTCACGTGTACTCATTGGCAACAAGATATCCGCATGCTCAGACAATGTGTTTTTTCCATAGGCTGTTAGCGCAATCACCTGTAATTTCCGATTATCCATGATCGTCATTAACCGATGAATATCTTGTGTTTCTCCCGAGTAAGAAATCAGTACAACAACATCATTCGCTACCGATTCTTGCAAATAAAAATCTACTAAATCCGTTCGCGATAATTGCGTAATTGGTCGACCTATCCGCAACATCTTATTCGCAAATATCTCTGCCAAGTGGCGATGGTCCCCGGCAGAATAGACATAAATATGTTGCGCATCACTTAGCTTTTTCGTTGCACTCTCAAGTTGTTGGTAATCTTGCAAAGAAAGCGTATCTGCTACGACTTCGGTATACAGTTGGCGAATATTATTAGCAACTGACCAAATGCTATCGCTCGGTAAAAATGGCTGATTAACATCAATATCTTGCACATTATGAGCTAGATACAAGCGTTCTTTTATCAACGCCTCTTTAAATTCAGGAAAGCCTGAAAATCCCAATCGCTGACAGAAACGTGTCACCGTCGAAGGGGACACGTAAAGATCATTCGCTAGCTGACGGGCCGTTAATTCTTTTATTTCCGATGTATCATTCAAAAAATAGTCAGATAACTGCTTTTCAACACTACTCATTGCTTCTTGGTTTTCCAATGACTCTTTAATTAACATGACCTTCTCCTGAAAACGCTTACTTTTAATACGACTTTACCACATTTCCTGAAAGTCGGAAATTGTGGTGCCTTTCTTAATCAATCATTTTGGCAAGTGATTTTAGCATGAAACAAAATAATGAACAGACTGGTCTTTATTTTGTTTCGCTCTATAATTAGAACCATCAAGTAAAGGAGCATAACATGAACGAAAATAACTACACGCAACTCGTCACTGCATTTGCTGAGGCTAACGGCTTTACCTTCTATCAAGGCGCGCAAGCTAGTCCAGCCTTGATTCGTAATTGGGTAAATGGCACCCGCAAGATTCACTTCGTTTCTTACGGTAACGACAGTCAAACGGCTAGCTGGCATTTCATCAACGAAGGCTTTGAACATCCTGTTTCACACCTTGGTACCGGCATTGATGAATTAACTGATTGGCTAGACAACGTCATCGCGCCACAACTTCCTTAAAACATATCAAAGTGATCTAACCGGTCACTTTCTGAAAAAATGTGATAAAATCACCTGACGTTTTAAATAACGATACATATTCAAAAACG
>NZ_KQ970393.1:228751-240390 GCF_001579105.1 Weissella sp. DD23
GTTTTTACTTAGTTTTTGTGATTGTAAACATAAACGGTCAATGGTGCAAAGATTGCAACCACCAGTACGCCAGCTCCTAAGACTATCCAAGCTTGTGTTGGCCAAGCCCCGTGGTTAAGCATCATGCGTGAAGCTTGAATAACATATGAGACGGGATTGATGTTTACCAAAATTTGCATCGCATGTGGCAACGTCTTAACTGGCACAAATGCACTTGATAGGAACGTCAACAACAACATCGTAATCAATGACACACTTTCCACCATTGTTGAACTCTTAGCCAACATGCCGTATAGCGCGAAAATCCAGCTCAACGCCCACCCTAAGAAGACATCTAGCACCACGACAACAATGACCCAGCCAAAGCCAGCAGCAGGTCGCCACCCCATCAAGAAACCAGTCGTTAATGACGCAACGGCCGCAATGAACAAGCGCAAAATATCAGCGAGTAGTTGTCCAGCTAATGGTGCGATATGTGCAATTGGTAATGACTTCAAGCGGTCATAAATACCTGAATTCAAATCATCGCTAATCTGGGTACCTGAACCCGCTGCCGCTGAAATCAACGCCTGCATCAGAATACCAGGCACAATCGTTGGCAAATAAGCGTGTACGTTACCGGCAATCGCCCCACCAAACAAGAAACCAAACATCAACATAAACATCACCGGTTGCACGATGACGTCCAAAAATTTGTCTGGGTTGTGGAGCGTCTTCAATAAGTTACGATATGCCATCGTCGCAATATTTGCAAATACATTCGTCTTGTGTGGTTGTACATCCATCATGATTTTTGCCTCTTCTCTTAATTCTTACCAACCGTCAATGCAAAGAACACGTCATCCATTGATGGCTGTTCAACTGACATGTTTGTCATCGTCACGCCCGCTGCCGTAATGGCTTGGAGGACCCCCGCAACGGTATTAATATCATCAATTGCCACTTCAACAACATTACGGGTTACTTGCGGTGTTGCCGGTAAAGTGTTCGCCATCACACCACGCGCTTGTTCTGCTTGTGCATCGTCTACCACTTCAACGCGTAACTTAGCACCACCAACTTGTGCCTTCAATTCAGCCGGTGTCCCGATACTAACCAACTTACCGTGGTCAATCACCGCAATACGATCAGCCAACTCGTCCGCCTCTTCCAGGTATTGCGTCGTCAACACGATGGTTGAACCAGCCGCAACTAATTGTCGAATGGTAGCCCACATCTGCGTACGTGTACGTGGGTCCAAACCAGTCGTTGGTTCATCTAGGAAAATTAAAGCGGGACGTGTAATTAAACTAACTGCCAAATCCAAACGTCGACGCATCCCACCTGAAAAGTTTGAAATTGCTTTATCAGCTGAATTTACTAGTGAAAATTCTTCCAGCAATTCAGCCGTCCGAGCTTTCGCTTCCTGGCGTGACAAACCATTCAAGCGTGAAAAAATCATCAGGTTCTCGCGAGCAGAAATATCTTCATCAACCGATGCATACTGGCCAGTTAAGCCAAATAATGAGCGTACCGTTTGTGATTCTGTCTTCACGTCGTGACCAAAAATTTTAATGTCGCCACTTGTTGGTTGGAGTAACGTCGTCATCATACGCAACGTGGTCGTCTTGCCGGCTCCGTTGGGTCCTAATAAGCCAAATACCTCGCCACGCTTAATGTTGAATGATACTTGATCAACCGCCGTTTGTTGACCAAACGTCTTCGTTAATCCGTTAATTTCTACTGCATATTCTTCAGTCATGATAATGCCTTCTTGTTTTTAAAATTAATTATCAGGGTACCTGACGAAAATAATAATAAGGGTACCTGATTAAATTGTCAACAACTTTGTTCAGGTACCCTGTCTATTTATCGTTTATTAAGCATTGAAAGCCTGTTATACTGGCTATAACAGAAAATAAAGGACGGCGAACATCATGGCTGATTTAATTGAAAAACACCAATTGGCGGCAAAATTATTTGAATTTACTTCATTGCAGCACTTAGCTGATGAACAAGTGGAACGTCACTCGCCTGTTTTTCGTGGCCAAAACAAAGTCCTTGTCGCATTAAGCGAAGGTGATAATATTTCGCAAAAAGAGCTTGCAGAACGCCTTGAAATGAGTGTTCAATCAACTGCTGAATTTGTTACCAAGCTAGTGAAAAAGGATTTTGTGACGAAAACAAAATCACCAACTGACGGTCGCATTCAATTAAT
Source organism: Weissella sp. DD23 (assembly GCF_001579105.1). Taxonomy (NCBI): domain Bacteria; kingdom Bacillati; phylum Bacillota; class Bacilli; order Lactobacillales; family Lactobacillaceae; genus Weissella; species Weissella sp. DD23. Next base: position 230,949 of record NZ_KQ970393.1, read on the forward strand.
TAAATTAACTGAAAAAGGGCGTCGTGAAGCTGAAAAAAGCTTATTTTACATTCCTGAATATTTGGATTATCTTGACCCTGAGGATTGGACACAGCTAGCAGCGATGCTAGATAGAATGAACGACGGCATTCGTGATCATTTGAAGATTGATGGTATCCAAAACTTGGGTACTCGGATTATGTTGAGCCAGTTGGATCGTAAGACTGAAATTGATAATAATGAAAAATAGCAAAAACCGCGTTGGAAAATTATCCAACGCGGTTTTCTGTTTATAACTATATCTTATTAACTACTTGGCGATTATTGCCGATTTCTCGACAAAATGACAGATATATATTACATAAAGCAAACTATATGTTACACTCTTGTTAGTTATAAACGTAACGGAAGAGGAATGGCCATGAATAACTCTGTACGTAAATACAGAACATTAAAGGGATTAACCCAAAAAGAGCTCGCTAACGCAATTGGAGTAACGCGCCAAACAATCGCTCTGATTGAAAAAGGGACCTATAACCCTACTATGAAACTCGCAATTGCGATAGCAACACAACTAGATACAGACTTAAATTCACTTTTTTGGAGGCAAGATACAGATGAAACCAACTACTGATGAGAGAATTATCCAGAAAGACAATGAAGTTGTTACGCGATCATTTGTATTTTTAGTTCTACTACTTATGCTATTTCTAGTGTCTGCGCATTTTTTTAAATCCGTACATGACAATCCTGAAATAACAATATTCACAATATTGATTGCGACGTTGTTCTATTCATTAATCGACTTCTTCATTTCAAAAACTTTATTTGCTGATGTACAAGATACAAAGGATTTAAAATTGAAGTTAAAATCACTGACATTCGATATCATCGTCTTCAATATTGTTTTAATCGGTCTATCTATGTTTCATGCAATCGATTTGAAGTTTAGTGGACTATTCCTTATCGCACTTCTCGTAATGGATATCGTACTTTTTATACTAGGATTTATCATTCTAAAACTATGGCTTGTTTTTACTGAGTAAACCACCGCAAAATAAGGCGCAATTCTGTCACTTTGGAAAGAATTGCGCCTTTTAACTGCATTCAAAAAATTATTTTTTAATCCTACTTAGCAACTTCAATCGCTGCCAGCACTTCTGCTATCGTACGTACCTTACCCAAACGAGGAAAAATGACTTCGACGGATGCGTTGTGACCTTGATCTGTGCGATCAGTCATTGCTTCTGGAACAAAGACCAAGTTATACCCATGTTGTGCCGCCTCACGGGCTGTTGTATCCACCCCAATTGACGTTGCAATTCCCGTCAAGATAATTGTATCGATACCCCGTCGACGCAATTGCACATCTAAATCCGTGCCATAAAATGCGCCCCAATTATGCTTGTTTACGACCGTTACATTAGTCGCCGTCTCATCAGCGGCAATATCCATTGCTAACCGTGTCGCTGCATCTGGTAATGGCTTTGCGACCTGATGTGGTGCATCTGTCACTGGATTCATACCTTCAGTACCATCATTCTTTACTCGCACAAGAACAATTTGGGCGGGCGTATTTTTCAACGCTGCCGCTAATTCATTGTTCCGTGCAATCACTGTTTCACCGTCATTAGGCGTCGTGACCCCGTTACGAATAATGCCATCTTGCACGTCAATTACGACCAATGCCGTACGCGCTAGATCAAAATCTAAAGCCATCTCACATACCTCTTCGTTCTTCGTATTAGTAATTTTCAGTGTATCACTTTACGAAGCGACATCACAAATGAAGATATTGTTTCACGTGAAACACACTAATAAGCAAACCAAACATAGCCTGGTTTCAAGATATGCTGACCACTTATTAATGGCTGGCCTTCATTCGGCACTTCAGAAATTACCAGATGATAAGCTACTGCTGGTTTATTCGTTGTGTACAGCGTTGGTAACATTAACTTAAATGTCCCCGACTTAATCTTAGCAACCATTTCGTCAAAATCATTATCTAACTCCCAGTCCGGCAACGTATGCTGTTGGCGCCCATCCGAGAATCGTAGGCCTTCTTCCAATAGGACAATGTCATTAATATCATCGATTGAAATATCCATTTCTAAGTCAGCTTGTAGCATTTGCTCCAGTTCTGATTTATTAGCTACAAAAACTTCAACTTACTCGCCAACTGTTCATAATTTGAGTGACCCTTTAACGTTAGTTTAGTTACAACGTCCATTGCTTAAATCTCCTTTTCTATTTCAACTAGTATCAAAATTATAAAATTCCACCGCGACATTATTTGTCGTTATTATCCTGACTATTTAAATCGGATTCCGTTAGCTTTTCATACGCCTCCAGTATGAAACCAAATGACATCATTAATACAAACATGAATGCCATCCCCAAAATGAATGTCTTTAACTCATGAGACTGGCCTAACAACGCCGCTTGCCTCATGAATCGCCAAATATAAGCACCAAAAAGCAGATTCAACAACAGCGCGATGCTTGCTTTTTGATAGAAAACAACTCTATCTTGCCAACTATTATTTTTAAACATATTCCTCACCTTTACGCACCAACATAATGACCCCAAACTGATAACACTTCAATCATATGATCGGCTGGAAACACCTGGTATACCACCCGATGTTGAACGTTCAACCGTCGTGAAAAAACTCTACTTTTACGGCCCGCAAATACCTTTAATTTTTCTGCGTCAGCCATTGGTTCTTCCTTAATATCGTCCAGTACGTTATTTAATTTTTCTGAAAAACCTGCTTTTTGCAATTGTTTCAAAGATTTCTTAGCCAACGTTGTGCCTAGTTTAATTGTGTACATTTTCCATTCTCACTTTCGCATCTCAGCTTCAATCTGGAGTAGTTTTACCCGATATTGAAATCTCAGAATGACAACTACTCCTGCAACAAATTCTGTCAGGCCGAAGAATTTCCAAGCAAGTATCAGAACTACCCGCAACACTTGTTCATGCGGATACATCCCCATCCAACGAAACATTAATAACACCAAAAATGTCGTTCCGTATATCACAATTAACTCTCTTAAAATCATGGTTACCGAAAGTTGCAACCAACGTTGTTTATATTCTTGTCGCGTCATTTTATTGATTCTCCGTCATATCTCATTCGATATGCTCATCATAATGAAATGACGCGACATTATTTGTCGTAAATAAAAACAGCGTCCAAATGTATGGACGCTGTTTCTGAATGCAGCTATTCTTGTGTTTAATTTACTAATATATATATCAGAACATCAAAATTTCTCTGGATAAATCATATACACAGACTTGCCACTTATACTTAATTGCCGCTTAAGTTGTTCATCTGTATTTATGTCCCCATCAATATTCACCTTAATAAGTGATATTCTATTCTCATCAAAATTGAATGAGTCGGTTTGAATATCGTCTAACGTAAGTACATTTTCCCGCGAAAATTCATTCACCATGTTATCGACGTCGCCACTAGTTAAAAATTATCCGGATTGAGCTATCAATCTTTGATGAATATTATTCGCTTTCACTGCATATGTGGTTAACAAATCAGACGGAACAATTTCGGGTTCAAAATTTCGTACATATTTTCTAACTTCATGAAGTAATCGATGTACTGATTTGTGCTTCTTAGTCTTAAAAACATGTTGTCTATTAAATCTTCTCGTCGAGATTAGTGTTTGCTTTGCTAATGTCAACAAATTTTTTCTATCACTATCATCTAAGGCTGCCATCGCAGTAACTATTTCAATGGCATCACTATTATTTGTCTTCACCCTAGAACTCGGTACAATAATCCAGTACATAGCTCGATTATTATCGTTCTCCTTTTGCCCGTCTAGTGCAAAAAACAAAGCGACCAAAATATCCTCTGTAATATCAATTAAACGTGTAGGAATTCCGTAGTGTTGCATCACGCTTAGATGGCCCAAATGATTTTGTGATTGACTAAATAACTCTGGATGCTTTTGAAGCGCCCTTTCATATTCTTCATTTTCAATCAATTTGTTTTTTTGTATGCGTGATATAGCTGGTCGAATATCCCACTCTGAGTTACGTTGGCCTCGATAATACACTTCAAGTCCATTTGCCCTATCAACGGCAGCCATAATCTCATCATTAATGTCATAAAGATCTTGTAAGGATTTAATCTTCCGAATCATACATATTCTCCATGCTCAAAAGTTCGCTATTCTTAACATAATTCATAACTCCCATAAGTTTCTGATCATCAAAATCATGAAGAACATCATTTATGATTACCTCTACATCTCCTGTAGACAACACTGCATTTACATGGAAGTTATCAGACGAGAAGATTCCCCCATAAGATTCTGTATAAGAAAATGATTGAATATCGTCCCACAAAATTTTCCGTTCGTCGATTTTATAAGGATAAAACTCCGAAGGTTCTTGCTCTTTAAGAAGGTACACCCCTGCCGTTCTTATATCCGTGCCCCCACGACTCTCCCAAATGACAACTTTGCCTTTATTAGCAATTGAATATTTCCCAATCCAAGTAGAATCACCTTCAGTTGAATTTTCAAAACCAGCCCCGCCATGACTCCAAATAGTCTGACTTTTTAAGAAACCAACTAAATCAAATTGGTGCAAACTGACTTCATCTTTTAACGCAGAATCAAACATCCCCTTCAATTCATAATTTTCGTCAGCCAAAAATACAGGTCCATTCTTAACATTTGCATGCAAAATACCAAATAATACGTCAACAGCTAACCCATTAGATGCCTTAAAATCAGGATACATATATGTCTCAAGTGTTCCATCTATCATCTTTAAAGTGATTGTATGCTCATTGTTTTGCGCCTTGTATATGTAAGCAACATTATCAAACGGAATTTTTGTAACAACGCCCCCCTCGACATATAAAACTAGCTCCGATAGTGTAATCGCCATACCAAAGCTACCCATATATGATGCCTGCATTACCACATCATCAAGTTCCGTGCCGTTAGTAACGTTGACCGTCTCCCCATTATAATCAAAGCGCTGGTAATTCCAGCCTTCCATTTCCCATCCATTTATTCCAAATGAATATTCGTTCCAAAATTCCTCAAATTTATCCAGAAAAAATCCTAATCGTTGTTCTCTATCCGGCCAACTTTGTGATGCTTTCTTTTCAGATTCAACCTTATCATTTTCTTCTTTTTCAACAAGCGCTGCCTCATAAGGTAGCACAATCGCATCACTCCCCATTGTCGCAACCTTAGCGTTAAGTCGATCAACAACCGCCACCTTGTCTCGCTTATTAAGATTAAAACTGTCAAACAAGTCTTCATATTGGTTATCAGAAAGGAATGATAGTTCTCCTGACCTGAGATAAAGATACTCGATTACGGCAGTATAGATAGCCCGAGACTCCTCTCGATCATCAATGTTTATAACTTTTGTTACATCAATAGTTTGTGGCGACTTTTCAATCTTTAAATACGCCGTCAAAGCCCGCAAGTAGTGCTTCTGCGCTTCGCTAGTTTGAACCATTTGGCCCAATGAATATAACATAGAAATCATAAACCATTTAGTGTCTTCGTTTAAATCCTCTCGAATATCTAATTCATCCACCAAATCAAATAATTTTTCACGCGCGTCTGATTCCAACATATCATGAATTGAATTAACATCGCCTTGGAGATTATCGATACCTGTTTTTAAATTATCAGAGACGTTTCCGATAGCCTTATCGACTTCATCAAACTTTTGACTGGCAACCTCTGCTGCGTCAGCCATCCCACGCTTATATTCTTTCTTTTTTCCAAACCCAAACAAACCCATTACTCATTTTCTCCTTCGTAATACACTTCAATATTTCTCTTTGGAATTTCTAACTTTTCACCTAACACTTCATCAGCCCAACCGTTTTTAAGGAACTCTTCCTTAACTTGACTGATGAACTTCGCATCTGAAAAGAGTCTGACAATCGTGACTAATAATCCTCCTATATCCAACTTATTCACCGCGACACCTGCTGTAGTCGGATTTGAAGCAAGTATCGCGACGTACACAACATTGCTTAACGATGCAATTGTATTTGAATAACTCAAAATTTTACGTGTTTTAACTTCAAAGAGTTTAATATCGCCGTCTTTTGATTCATCATACGTCAGCCGATGAATCATCCCTATTAACGCATTAATAGCTAATGATAACGAAGCTTGTCGACCAACAGTCAACACATTTGCCATATTCAAACCATAATCAGACAGTGTTTGTGCAAATTGTGGACTAGCGACAGCCAATCCGGGTAAGGCCAAGCTTTTTTTCGAATTAATATCACTTTTTAAGTGCATGCCTTCCATTAGCAGAGCTGCCGCCAGAATAGGTAATTTGTTGGGATTTCTAAACGGATCAATCAATCCATGTTCGATTACAAGTCGCGTTTGTGCATTTTCAGAAAAAAAGTCGCCTTTACCAGACACTCCAAATTGCCCATATCGCACATGATATGAGTGGAAATTAGCTAACGTAACCGTTCTAGTGGCGATATTAGCGGTACCAAATATCCAACCCAACAAAGGATCATGTCCCAGCGTTGCAAACCGGTGTCCATTCCCACCACCAAGATTTTCCCCAAATAACTTTGAACTGTTCTGCGTATCAAAAGGGACCGGATTATTTAAAATTTCTTCTACTGAACTTTGATAATAGCCACTGCCACGTAAATCCCGATTATAAGAATGACTTCCTGCAGCTGCTTGATCATTAGGCCGGCTACTTTGCGTAAAATTATTAGGGATTGCATACTGCCTAACCACTTGCAGTGCCACAGCCGTCATCAAGAAGCTCATATCTTTTTTGTTAAGTTTTGTCTTTTGACTAAATTCACGATCTAATCGATTTAATATTTGATCAGTGTCTTTAAGAACTGATGAGACACGTTGCACCTCATTTTGAACTAAGCTTAAATCGTTCACTGAGTCTTGCAAAAAATCAAACGTTCGATCTGACTTCTTTTTCATAGCTTTGATTTTATTTAATCTATTCATTTTCTCTCTCCAAAAAACGCCACTATTTTTAGTGGCGCTCGAAACCAAATCATATTATCATTATACTAAAATATAAATTAAGAATTTCAACAATATGTACCGGGTCAAATTCATATAATGGTTAGAATTATGGAATTTTATCCTAAATACGTATCAAAAATAGGATATTCATCCAATGAGCAAAAATAACATCAGTCGACCACTCCATCTCGCCCTAAAATTATTGGCCGGCGAACATATCTTCCCCGAACAATGGGCAATCGAAAATGACGTCAACATCCGATCAGTGCAACGCGACATCAGTAACATTCGCGAATCACTCGATAGCACCCAATACCCAGCTAAATTAACGAGCGATAAGCCATCAAAAAGTGTCTATCTTGAACGCAAAAACACTTTTGACAGCCCCGCAGCACTCACACTGGCAAAGCTTGTTCTCGCCAGTCGCGCGTTTAATAAGGATGAAATGGAACAACTCATAGCCAGCATTCTCGGCATGATGAGCACTGACGAAGCCGATCAAATCCGCACCACATTACGTAATGAACAGATTGCGTATACGCCGGTCTCCCACCATAAAGATTTAATCAACTTAGTCTGGGATATCAGCGGTTATATTGATGCTAAGCAAACAATTGCGTTCACCTATACCAATGCACAGGGTGGGAAGAAGAAATTATTCGGACTCCCCACTGGTTTGCTGTTTGATACGTACTACTTCTATGTCATCATCCACTTTCAAGCAACGGAGCACCACGCTGAACGTGACGCTTACTATCGTCTCGATCGCTTTGATAGCATTGAGCCAGAAAGTCGCCATATTGCTTATCCGTATGGCGAACGTCTCGAAGAAGGCGCTATTCGGCAAACGAACAACCTCATGCAAATCGGCAAGACGATTCAAGTCGAATTCGACTACACTGGGTTAATATCGGCCGCTCTAGATAAGTTCCCCAACGCCAAAATTACACGTGAAGGAACCACAGATATCCCCACTCGAATTCGCATTCCTGCAGTGACTGATGCCGGCTTTAAAATGTGGGCTCTCAGCCAAGGCGCCCGTGTAACCGTGGTCTCACCACCATCGTTACGTGACGCGATGATGCAAGAAATCAATCAAATGCTCACCCAATATCAAAACTAGCGAAACACCCGTCATTCTTGGCGGGTGTTTTTGCTTAGACGTTGTGCCTTTAAATCGTTAACTCCATACGTTGCTTCATGACGCTCGCCAATTTATCCAGAATTTCTTGCACATCTTCGTCATCTTCATAATCATCACGTGCGACAATGTATTCATTACGCAACTCAAACTCTCGACTGACCAATTCTTCAATGCGCACCAACCGGTCTAAAACATTCACCGGTACATCCCCAACCACTTGGCGAATTGCCTTTTCGCGAGCACCAAAAATACCCGCTTCCTTCTGCTCATTCAACTGCTGAACGGTTGGCGTTTCATCAGCAATTAATTCATTGAACATTGGCAACTTGCGTAGTGCAGCCATTTGATCATTACCAAACAACGACCACCCAAGCCCTTGTACCATGGGTTCCGCCTCATATTCACCTAACTTAACCAACTTTTCGACTGCATTATTCTTTGCCATCTTATCTGACCTCTTTCCTCTTGTATAACCACATACTACAAAAATCACGCGACACTATTTGTCGTTAAAAGCGATGTAACCACCATTCTTCAACATCCAGTAACACGCTAACTGGCGTTTGATATGCCGACAGCATAATTTCAGTATCAGCTGTTTTGTCTTGCCATTGTTGTGCCCGTTGGAACGTTTTATCTAAGCTGAAGAAAGACAATACGATTGTTAATGCCGCTGAATTCCCGGCCATAAAGGCCCTTTCATCGTTAAACAACGCACTGTCTGAATCATCAACAATCTGGACAGTCGCACCCGCTGCTTTCAAAACAGATGCGTACGCTGGCATGAATTGTTGTTGGTAACCAACCAACACAATATCCAAACCAGCTAGCGTCTCCTTGGGATGATCAACCATCAATCGTGCCTGGGTTGCCATTGCATCCGTTAAAAATGACGCATAGTCTGTTATCTCAAAACGGTCGCCATCACCAAACGACCCCGTTATTAAATTGCCAACAAATGCTACTGCTTCGGTATCCATAATTATCACCTCGCTTTACTTGATGACATCAGTATAAGCAAGGCACGCGACACTATTTGTCGTTGAAACAAAAAGATCAGACTTATATCTAACAGTCTGATCTTTTTAAAAACTAATCGACATCATCTCAGGCAACTAGACTAGTCAAATCATCTTTAATTGTTAGTTAGCGCTCGTTGTAACTCCTCGATACCAAACGTCTCTTCCAAATAGCGTCGTTGTGCATCAACCTTCCCCTGTAACTCAACCAATTCCTTTAAGGAAGCCGTTAACTCACGTGCTGCCTGTTCAAGCGCCGAGACTTG
>NZ_KQ970393.1:240541-252867 GCF_001579105.1 Weissella sp. DD23
TCAAACCGGTCAAATGTCCGCCCGTGTGTCGCCACATAATGACCAGCCAATTGGTCACCACGGTGGGCACGTTCCCATAGCTCATTCACCCAACGACTTCGGCTAACGTTGCCATATAGCCCATGCTTGCCTGTCCCCATCTGGTCAATCGCCATCATCAACTTCACCGTCGTAACTTCACGTACATCACCATTAACTTGCATCTTTTCGATACCGTCCAATAAAAATTTGCATAAAAAAACGACACCCAAAACCAGTAGGTGCCGTTATCATTAGCACCTATCCGTTACCAGTGGAGCACCTTGCATCGCTGTAGGTTGCTGTCGGGTCATCGTGTGGTATCACTCACCGAACTCTTGATAGGTTATCGTATTAATATGTGACTTTAGCTTAATTGAAAATATAATCGGCGTCAACCCGCAATTAACAATTCGTGTGCTACACTTACATCAAAAGACTCTGGAGGACAATGAGTATGAACATCTCTGTTTCCTTTGATGACAACGGTCTGTTGCCAGATAAGTATGCTAAGTTTGCACCCGCTGAATATCGTAAAGAAGACATGCCAGTCGTTAACTTTCCAATTGCGATTACCGATATTCCTGCCGGTGCCCAATCACTAGCAGTTGCTGTTATCGATTATGACGCCATTCCAGTTGGTGGTTTCCCATGGATTCATTGGGTTGCTGCGAACCTTCCGATTAGCGATGTGCCAGAAGATTTAGCAAACGCCGACATCACGTACGTACCAGGTACAAATTCAATGTACAGTGTGAAGAAAGATGGTAATCCTGAAATCACGCAGTCATATGTTGGCCCTATGCCTCCTGACCAGACGCACGATTACACATTGACGGTCTATGCCGTGGATACAACATTCGACTTACAACCTGGCTTTTTCTATAACGAGCTCCGCAAAAATCTAGTTGGTCACGTACTAGCTGAAGCGTCTCTCGAACTGCCAGCCAGAAGCGAATAAATTCCAAAACTAACAGCCCCAAATCTGCATTCATCAGATTTGGGGCTGTTTTTAATGCTTTGCCACGCGATTCGTTAGCATCATCGCTGGCAAAATAATCAATAGTGCAAAGATAGTCGCATAGAGGAAGCCTTCGTGATAAGCACCAACCAGTTGCGTCGTTTGGGTCACGTGATGTGCCGTTACATAACTCGCAATCACCGTTGCTAAAACAGCTGAACCAAAGGCCGAACCAACTTGCTCAAACAGCTTAGATCCCAGTGATGCTTGTGATGAATCAGCACGGTCAATGCCAACGTAAGCATCAGCTTGGATGGCTGATTTAACAGCAGCACCACCGATACCGCGTACAAATACCACGACAGCGATTAACCAATAAGCTGAATGGGCCGTGAAATAGACGAACGGCAATGTGCTAGCCACTGATATTGTGACACCAATTAATACCACCCAGCGGGCACCTAACGTGTCGATCAAGCGACCGATTGTTCCACGTGAAACGAGCATCCCAATGCTCTGTGGAATCAACGCAACAGCTGCCAGGACAACACTTTCACCACGAACGTCTTGGAAATACAGTGGTAGCAAAATCATTGGGCCACTCGTAATGAAACCTACCAAAACATTAGCAATCATCGCGCCTGTGAAATTGCGGTGCTTGAATAAGCGAAGTGGCATCACTGCGGTATTTGGCCTACGTAGCGCATAAACAACATAAGCACCTGCCAAGAGTAAGCCGATTCCAACCAGTCCCATCGTTGTACTGTTCATAAACGTACCAGCTTCACTGGCTTGCACAATGCCGTACACAATCGTTGACGATGCCGCGATTAATAGCGTGACGCCGACACCGTCGAACTTAGCTGCTGGATTCTTAGGTGCAATCACCGGTACCAACTTATGCAACGCCCAGGCCGCAAGCAATACAATGGGCACATTGATGAAGAACATCCAACGCCATGACACATACTGGACAATCAAACCACCAATGATTGGCCCGGCCATCGGTCCCAGTGTCATCGGCAACCCCACAATTGACATCACACGGCCCATTTTATCGCCACCGAAGATATCGACAAGCAGCGTGAACATGACCGGCATTAATAGCCCAGCCGCAAAACCTTGGACCAGCCGAATGCCAATCAGGGCCGAAATTGACCAGGCACTACCGGCTAACAAAGACGCTAAGCCAAAGACAATTTCGGCCCAGAAATAAACTGACTTACCTGAAAAACGATCAAGTAACCAACTTGAAAAAGGAACTGCGGCGCCCATGGCCAAGATAAATCCAGTCACCGTCCATTGCACCATATCTAGCGTCGTATGTAGACTTTGACCGAGTTGATTCACTGCAATATTAACCATTGTTGAATCAAGCATTGGTGCCATTGCACCAAGTACTAGGACCCACGCCATCCGGACAGCCGTGCGGGGGAGTTCTGTTGAATTTGTCATGTATAAAACCTCATTATAATTAGTTCTTAAGTCGTTGACTTAATTTTGTTTCCTCGTCAACAAAATACAAGTTTACACCTTTTTGTTTCCTTGTCAACAAAAAGAACATAAAAAAATAAGTCACGGTCCTCATTAGAACCGTGACTCTTAATCCTTATCTTGTTGTAATCGGTCGTCAAAGTGGTCTATTAGCGTCTGCGCAAAGGCCAGCATTTGGTTTAATTCAGCGTCAGAAAGCGTTGCAAAAATGGCTTCATCCCGCGCATAAATATCATTGTGCAAGGCTTCGTGACGCCGGTTAAGTTCCTCACCGGATTCCGTTAGGCGAAAATAGCGTTCTTTCTTATTAGCTGGCTTTTGAAACGCTACCACCAAGTCCTTCTCAACTAACTTGTTCATCAATTTTGTCACGCCGCCACGCGTCATCCCCGTCGCTTCCGCTAATTCCGTTACATTCGGCTGATCCAATTGTCCAACCAACGCCACGGTTTCCACCTCAGCATGTTTATAATCTTGAAACTGCGTCGTTACCGCACGCCGATTCAATTGCATAAATTTTTCAACAACGTCCATATAGGCCGTCATAAATAACTCTTCTCGATTTGTCATCCCGATTACCTCACTCCCATTATACAAAATTGTTTCCGTCTAAACAAAAACTGCTCATCGCAATCATGCAATGAGCAGTTTCAATTTTTTTTATTACAACCCGAAGATGACCAACAAGATGGCGGCCATGACGAAGTTAACAACCATGAACAACTTCATAAACGTTGCTGATGAATCTGGTTCGATTTGACGGAAGACGCGATAACCAATCAAGTTGGCCATTGACGCAACAACCGTTCCCAATCCACCGATATTAGAACCGATGAACAATTCACGCGCATGATCAGTAAATGTTGAAATCAAAATCGTTGATGGCACGTTTGAGATAAATTGACTCAAGAAGAATGTACCAAACAGTACGTGACTCTTCGTGTTAAACAATGTGCCAATCAAGTTACGGACTGCTTCAATATGTGCCAAGTTATTTGTGGCAATAAAGAAGAATAAGAACGTTGCAAGTAGGCCATAGTCGACCAACTTCAACATATCATGACGGTAAATCAGAAAGGCAATCAGGATAAGTGGAATAACAACGTTGAAGGGCGTCCAACCAAAGATAGTTGCAACCAAAATCAACCCCGTAATGCCCAAGAAAACCAATCGACCATTATCAACCTTATTCGCTGGGCGCAAATTGATATCCAATGGCGTGGCACGGACAAACCGTGTGATGATAAACATCAAAATCAATGACACGACCGTCAAACTAGCCGACCACTTGAAGAATTCACCCACGGAAACGTGGTAGAACCCATACATGTACAAATTCTGTGACTTTCCAAATGGGAATAGAATGGCACCTGAGTTAGCTGCCATGATAATCAATGTTGATCCAATGACTTTCAATCTTGCTGATAAATCCTTGGCCAAACGCAGATAAATTGGCATCAATGTTAGAATCGCAATGTCGTTTGACAAAATCATCGCCCCGAAGAACGACAAGAATGTCACACTAGTCATCAACGTGCGGGCATGGTGGCTACGACTAACTAGCCAAACTGACACAGCGTGCAAAACGCCCGCCCGTTCCAACAATCCAACCCAAATCATCATCGTTGCCAAACTGAAAATGGTGTGCCAATTAACAGCCCCAAAATCAGGTGTGTTAAAGAATGACGTGACAACCGCTAGCACCAGACTAGCCGTAAACATCACGTCCCCTTTCAAGTACGTAAAGATACGATTAATCATGCTTGCGGCTCTCTTCCTCTAAAACCCGCCCATTAGCGTTTGCTAGTCGAATAATTTCATAAGCTTTTGCAGCCATTAATGACGTCAGACCAGCGGAAAGAATCATCGCTGGAACGAGTGCAACTGCCATGCGTCCTGTCGTTAGTTGACTATCTGCATGTTCGTGATGTGTCATGACACAATCTCCTCCAAGTAAAAAACTCAACTTATCTATTATCAAGAAATTTTAACCATTTAGCAAACATTGAAATGTAACATAAACCCCCGTAAAACAACCGTTTTACGGGGGTAATAGTTTAAACTCGTACAAGTTCTTATTTAATTAAGCCTTCGTACCTATACGAACGAACGTAACAACCTTTAATAGGCTGAAACGTTCAGGGTTTTAGCGTAACATTCTTTACAATTTAAATCGTTTTACTACTCTTAATTGCCAATTAGTCGCATCAACCAATCCGCACCATAGAGCATGGCTAAGCTATACGCAAAAATTGATAATGGCTTACCTAACACAATAATCAAGGTAAATTCTCGCCACGTCATCTTCGTTAAACTTGTTAATAAAACTAGCGTATCGTCTGGCGCAATTGGTGAAAAAATCAATAACGCGAAAGTGATATGCCAACCTTTCGAATCTAATTTATGCATATATTTTTGCAAGGTCTGTTCACTAACAAAAACATCAATAATCCGATGACCAAAACGTCGTCCAAGCCAGAATAACGCGAGTGATCCGAGCACAATCCCAATATAGTTGTACAAGAACCCCCACCACGGGCCAAACATCACCACCCCAGCGGCCAGCGAAACGCCACCTGGTAAAATCGGAATAACGACTTGAATAATTTGAATTAAGATAAAGATTAATGGCGCCCAAATGCCGTATCCCTTTAACAAATCAATCAAGACTTTCGAATCGCTGAAAGCCCCCATTTGATAAAGTTTGAATACCGCCCATATCGTTAGTAATATCCCCAAAATTGAGACGCCTTTTAAAATCAGTTTGACATGATACAATTTCATTTCTGATTCCCCCAGACTTAAATTAAACCATGTTTTGGCGCATTTTTCACGAATTTACTAAAGCATTCGCTACTCACAAGATGTTTTCACATTATTTAATTTGAAATATGCGGTATACTGCTCACAAAGCTATTAATTACTATATGAAATGAAGCTTAATGGGGGAATAAATGATGTTAGCCGTCCTAAATTTTAAAAACTTAGTTGACTTTGAAGAACAGTTGCAATTTCTTGACGATTTGAGTCATGCTGATGTCCAAGTCGATCTGAAAATTTCACCAACTTTGCCTGTACCCAATGATTTTGAGAATTTTGAAATCATCAGTCAAAACTTGACCATTAAAGAACGCACGGTCGGCGAAATCTCGCCTAGCGTTCTCCACCACCTTAACATTTCAACCAGTTTCATCGGTCACTTAGAGCGTCGTAAGTCTTTGAACGAAGGTCTGCTAATCGTGCGTAAGCGTCTGGAAAATGCGTTGGAAAATGATATCAAGCCAATTATTTCAGTTGGCCAATACAGTAATTTAGAATTGGTGACTGAAGAGCTTGATATCTTGTTGAAGGATCAACCAATTACCAAGCCAATCATTATTGCTTATGAATCACTTGCATCAACCGAAATGGGGCGTGCACTATACTCAATTGATGAAATTCGCGACGTTCACAATAAAATTCGCGAGTTCATGACGACGCATTACCCAGCCATTGATTACCAATTAATTTTGGGTGGTCACATGGACGAAGTTGGTTCACCAATTGCCAACGCGATTGGCTATGATGGCGTTCTGATTGGTGATCGTTACCACACACTCGCTTCGTTCCAACCCGTTTTGAATGTCCTTAACAACTTAAGTCGATGAAAAAAATAAAAACAGGATGCCGCAGCATCCTGTTTTTATTTTTAGAGAGAGTATTGAGTGAGAAAGAATTGTCTGATGTCCATAATCCAAACTTGGTCTCTACCTCCTTGTTTGGATTAACACGTCCAGAACAAAACTTAAGTAATGAAATGATCAGTGAAAGAATCCCTAATGATTCAGCATAATCGTCTATCGCAGATAACGACCGCAAATCGTCAAACACCTGCCTTGAGTATGTTACCCCAGATGATAACCATGGTTATCAAAAACACCCCAAGTCATTTTTTGTTCCCTATAAAGTGAAACGCGCTTGTGTTTAACGTTTTCCCGTCGTCAGACAACCACGCCGCTTCTCTTTCTCTTGCACGTATTATTTCTATTACATTTATTATCATAAGCGTTAGTTACTTTTCGTGCATGCAATTTTTTTACCCTTTTTTAAAAACAAACAAATGCTAACCGACGCCTTTCATAACGGTTAAACGTTTTAACATCACGCCATTTTATAATCATTTACTCATGCGCAGTACTGAACTAGCCGCCACTTTTATTCGTTAAAGTAGACGAAAAATGCGGTACGACAACCTAGTCGCACCGCATTTTATTTTCTAATTTTTAGCTATCGCGCTTCGTATCTTAATTTAATACCGTGCATCTTTTCAAACTTATCAGCCTTCACGACATTCATACGACGTCGTAACTGCTCAAATTCTAATGATGTGGGCATTGACGTCCAAATAAAGGTGTTTTCAGCCGGAATGTTTGAATTATTAATATCTGAAATCAAAATATCCGTATCATCATCTATGTATTCTGATATTTCAATATTCATCGCTCGCATACCTAAAATCATATCCGTCAAAATCGACTCCAAGCCGATTTGATAGTTGATATCCAACGCAACCTTAATCTTTGGGAATACCTGATGCATATCAAAAATCGATGCAAAGCCTGTATACAACACTTCAAAGAACGCGCCACGGGCTAACGTAATATCAAGATGACGCCGTTCTGCAACATCATCAATAACAGCCAACGCCAATTCTGCCATTAGTGGGAACTGCTCATACGCTGCATCCAAACGCACACGATTACGACCTTCATCCGGTGTTGGGCTTGTTACCGCCGCCACCATTAATTCAAAGAACACTTCAAAAAAAGCATCTTGCTCAAGCGCGGTTAAGTGCGCATTGAATAATTTGTTGTAATGCGTATCAACGATTTGAATAAACGCTGCCAGCATGTTCATAAATAGTGGCGTCATGTTTTCACGCCGATTCATTTCAACGCCGACACCAATGCTGAAGAAGCCCATAACAACATACCGTCCCTCACGATGGGCGTCTTCTGCCGTCAACGTCGGGAAAAGCTGCATCACTAATTGTTCAACGTAAGCCGTCAATTGACGCGTACGTTCGTTTAGTTGGTCATTAGGCAACAAAAACGCATCTACATCATCATTCGAAATCACATGGCCGTGTTGCAAACGTCCTAACCAAATCGCAATGGTAAATCGAATCGCAATGCGCTTGGTCTCACGTAAACGCTCATCATCAGGTTTAATATAACGAGTCACCTCATCCAAGATACGATTAATCAGTTGCTCATCACTGTTTTCAAACGGAAACGCGCGGTCTGCAAAGTAAAGTTGAAAAATACGGAAATACATTGCTCGGACTTCCGATTCATTACCAGCCAACGTATAGTCAGGTGTAATCTCAACACCATGCCCTGCGAAATAATCGTCTAGTTCAAGTTTTGCATTACGCGTTGTCGATACAGTCGTGAGATTACGCACCGCAAAATCATCATATGAATGCATTGTTTCATCAAACAATTCTTTCATTAATAGCCATGGAATTGACTCCCGCAAATAATTAAGGCGGAACATCGTAGCATCATAATTGCGTTCACGGTTTAATATCAGCGTCTTTTCATCGTCAGACAATGTCACGAACGGCTCAAGATCCGGATAAAAAGTTGCCAAATCCGCCACTAAGTCACGAATCGTCGTTAACGCGATATATTTTGACCAATCAAACGCCTCTTGGACCATCTTAATCGATAACCGTAACTCCGGTCGTTGCATCAAATATTCTAACAGTGCAACTTTTTGGCGGTCTTTTTTCTCAATCATCCACTGCATGTTCCAACACTCACTTTCTCACTACTGAGACTCCCCACTGTCTCATACTCAATTCTCATTACCATCATATAACTGATTTCCCAAAAAATCACGTTGTCGTAACAGGAAGGCCACAAGTGTCCATTATATCGGCCAATAACAAAATTATACCGTGGGACCGATGTAAAATTGCAAAGAAAAGCCCTCATCGCAATATGCGATGAAGGCTATCTTTGTTTCACGTGAAACCTTATTAATGATTTGTTTGTAAGACGTAAACGAACCCAATGAATATTACCGCAAGGGCATACATGATTGGGTGAACCTTCTTACCACGGCCAGTTACCAACATCAAGAATGGGTAAACAATAAAGCCAATGGCGATTCCATCAGAAATTGAGTAAGCCAATGGCATCCCAATCACCGTCAAGAAGGCTGATGCTGCAATAGGGAAATCTTCCCAGTTAACAGCTGCAAGGTTAGCAGCCATCAACACACCAACGACGATCAACGCTGGTGCTGTCACGTGTGATGTCACCACGACTAGCAATGGTGAGAAGAACAACGCCAACAGGAAGAAAATCCCGGTAAAGACTGACGTCAAACCACTGCGTCCACCAACTGCGATTCCCGTTGACGATTCAACGAAAGCGGTTGTTGGTGATGTACCAAGCAAGGCACCACCCAACATACCAATTGAATCAGCCATCAACGCCTTACCAGCACGTGGCAATTCGTTGTTCACCAAGAATCCACCTGAGCGGGCAATTCCAACCAATGAACCGGCTGTATCAAAAAATGCAACCAACAAGAACGTTAGAATAACCGGCACCATTTGGAACGTAAAGACATCCTGCAAGCCAAAGATTGCTTGACCAAACGTTGGCTTCAAGCTTGGCACACCAGCTACCAATGCTGATGGGGCATGAATCAAGCCCGTTAACAAACCTGCCACTGACGTGATAGCAATTCCAATGAAAATTGCGCCAGGAATCTTACGTGCAAACAAAGCAAAACTGACCAAGACACCAAAAATCGTCAACATTACTTGCGGATTACTCCAGTCCCCCCAACCAATGATTGTTGACTTGTTAGCAGAAATAATCCCACCATCAACCAAACCAATCATCGCGATGAACAGACCAATTCCACCAGCAATCGCCGCCTTCAAATCTGCCGGAATGGCATTAATGATGGTTTCGCGAATTCGGAGTACCGTCAAAATCCAGAAAATAACACCAGCCACAAACACACCAGCCAATGCCGTTTGCCATCTAACGCCCATTCCGATTACCACACTGTAAGCAAAGAAGGCGTTCACACCCAAACCAGGTGCAATGGCGAAAGGATAGCGTGCAACTGCGCCCATAAAGATCGTTGCAATCGCCGCAATCAATCCAGTTGCCGTGAAGACAGCCCCTTTATCCATCCCCGCCGCACCCAAAACAGATGGGTTAACGAACAAGATGTAGGCCATCGAGACAAATGTCGTTAGGCCGGCCACAAATTCCGTCCGTAACGATGTCCCTAACTCAGACAACTTGAAGTAGCGTTCAATCATGAAGCATAACTCCTTTTTCATATGCAATTTTTCCTAAAAAACAACTTAACTATTATCGCACGTTAAACGGTTCAATACAAAGGTTTCATTAACATTAATAAAAAAGAGGCCATAAACGACCTCTAAACACGAACATTATCTCGATTTTTCCGAACATTTAATTTTTGAATTGGTCCGTTGGAATCAACGCAAAGATAAAACCAACAATATTAAAGATGATGGCCAAGATTGCCCAAATAACCAGATGCTTCACCCCAGTATCGCGAACTCGTCGCACAATCAATGCCAAATCTGGCAAGATAATTGCCAAACCAAATAGCACCACGATAATCCCGATTGGTGACGTCAGCCACTGATTGTTTTGGGCGCCAACCCCAGCAATCGCGCTCAGCACACCAATAATGATGGCGTTAATAATCGTTGGAATCCAATAATCTGCTCGGGTTGAACGCCCTGAAAAATTAACGTAATTCTGCCAAAATTCCTTATATGATGTCATGATAAAAATCCTCCCAATTATTTACCCTCAAACAATGTAACGTTATTGTAACATTGCGTGGCAGAAATCAGGTACTGAAAAGTCCTCATTAGCATATATTTGTATGTGGCATCTTGCTACAATGATATTAGAGGGTTATGACTATGTATAACGAAAATGGACAAAAGCGTCCTTTAACAAGCTGGGAAACTGCCCGCTTTTTTATCGTCGGGTTACTATTTAATGCGGTCGGCAACGGTTTAACTGTGGCCACAAACATGGGTTCAGCGCCCTGGACCGCTTCCGCAGCTAATCTATCAAACGCCACAGGTTGGTCAATCAGCTTATTTTTATTCTCTTATGGTTTTATCGCGGCTATTTTGAGTTGCCTACTCCTAAAATCTATTGATTGGCCTCGTGTACTTGGTAACCTCACCTTTCTCTTGGCCTTCAGTGTCATTATTGGTCTGGTTTCATCATTCTTTACAGCGCACGGGGTTGGACAACTCCCAATGCTATGGCGGCTAATTATCGACATCATTGCCATTATTTTCGTTGGGTGTGGCGTGTCAATCACCCAGCGTTTGCAATTTATTTTGCATCCCCTCGATGATCTAACAAATCTAACTCGGTTCATGTTCTTTAACGGAAACGCAGGAATTGCGCAAATCGTAAATTTCGCCATTCCCATGGTAATTTCTTTTGCCATGTGGGCAATTACCGGTAGCATCGTTGCCGTAAACATTGGAACCCTGGTTTCATTTTTCTTCCAAGGCCTTGTTATTTCTATCGCTGACCAGCGCGTCATCGGGCATCTCGATCACAAACTATCATTGGCTAACCAGTGATTCACTTACAAATAATCGTTGACACTATAGCATTTGGCCTTATGATTAGTATCAACAAATCAAACCGACGATTTGTTTGACGACAAGTTGTCGGTTTTTCTGACCCATCAGCTATGGAGAAAAAATATGACGCAACGATTTCGACTAAACACATACAGCTTACAAGATTTCACATTAAACGTCTTAAACGGGAATAGCCTAGGTATCATTATCGCGCTGATTCCCGCGGCTTTAACCAGTCAACTACTGACTTTCTTCGGTCAACATCCGTGGGTGACAACCGTTACAATGATGACCAACGTTGCCCAAAGCATGTTGCCCATTATCGCGGCCTTTGCCGTTGGCGCCTTCTTACGACTTGGCACCCTAGAATCCGCTGCGATTGCGTTAGCCAGCATCGTTTCCGGTGGCGTGGTTCATAGCAATAGCAACGGTCTCTATACCCTAGCTGGTTCCGGTGCAATTCTAAACGTCATGTTGGTGACCTATCTGTCAGCTGGCTTAGTCCTGTTGCTCCAAGATAAACTGGGCCAATTGAAATTAATTTTCTTGCCCACCATTGTGCTCTTAGTCGGCGGGAGTATCGGCCTCGTCACCCTACCTTGGATGCTAACGATTCAAGGGTTTATCGGGTCACTAGTTGCCAGTGCGACACATTTTTCACCCCTCCCCATGGGCATCATCTTAGGAATGGCTTTCGCGGCCTTGATCGTGTCACCTTTATCATCGGTTGGCATTGCCACAGCAATCAATCTTGCCGGCGTCGGGGCTGGCGCCGCTAATGCGGGGATTGTTGCTGGTGCATTAACGCTCGCTTGGATGAGCGCTACAGTTAATCCAATTGGCGGCACCATCGCCCATGTGATTGGCTCACCCAAAATCCAAATGGCCAATCTCTTAAAGAAGCCATTACTATTCGTTCCGGTCATCCTAGCTGCCGGCATTACTGGTGGTGTGGCAACCTTGGCAGACATCCAAGGTACGCCCTTCTCCGCTGGTTTCGGGGCTTCTGGTTTGATCGGACCACTAACTGCTTGGCAAGTTTCCGGTCATGACGGCTTAATTTGGCGCATTAGCTTAGCCTACGTGGCAGCGCCCGTATTGACCGCCTGGCTAATGACGGTCGTTTTTGTTAAAAAAACACACCTGATTACGCCAGCAACCGATTTAAAAATTCCACTCTAACGCAGCATC
>NZ_KQ970393.1:253036-255118 GCF_001579105.1 Weissella sp. DD23
ATTTGCGGTTTTTAAACGTGTTCCGAGAGGCTGAACCCGATGTTAACGTGGTTTATGCCAAAATTGGTTTGCGCCTTGGTGCCAAGGCCCATGGCAAATACATCACCACCCAAAGCACACCCAACAACATGATAATCACACTAATGTACAACGCCCCATGACCGAACATATGCTGCAATGGCTCAAGTGGCGACCCCGGTGCTGCTGTATTTAAAAAGAAGAAATTCGTCTGCAGCCGCGCGTTGACCCACAAGACAAACGGCACCGCGCCACATAAGAAGACTACTGACCGCCACAAATCACGCCAATTTGGCACCATTTCACCGCTCACCATCAACATTAACGGATACGTAATCAACAACGCGTGAATCACAAAACTTTGTAACGCCCATTGATTTAAGAGTGGATAATACGCCCAATCCGGGAAAATTTCTGCCGCAACGGCACCCCAAATTGTCAAACTGTATAAAATGGTCTGGGTTGTTTTATTTGGCCGGATAGCATCAATTGCAACCATCATTAACCCAAACCCACATAAATGAAATGGCAGTAGATTAGGGTCCCACTGTCCGGTTGTTGCTAAATAAATATCCTTAAATAATTCCATCGTCCAAATTGCCAACGCAATCCTCCAACGTTGATGGCGCCGCCCGGCCAACGTCAAGCGTTGATAGCGATGTACCAAATAATAAATGCCAATCGCCAACACGCCTAATACCGTGAGATGTGTGCCCGAAAATTGACCAAATCCAATGCCCACTGGTATATCTGGTTGGTACGTTAAATAATAGTTAAACATCCATAATCCCCCATGAATAAGTATGAGAATTGAATAATACCGTTCCTGCTTAATTTACGCTATCATTAGTAGATAACAATTGAGATTCGGGGAAGAAAACATGAAGACCTATGCAATCGTTGGCAATCAGTTCGAAGGCCTTTACACCAAGCCTTGGTCTGAGGTGCAACGCTATACACACACCAAACCAGCACCAAAGTATAAGGGATTTGCCACGCGTGCCGAGGCCCAAGCGTGGTTTGATGATCAAACCGGGGCGTCAGGCAACACGGCTCGCCAATACGTAACCGCCTACGATGGTCAGTTCAACGCCGAGCCAAGCCGTTACTACATCTTTACCGATGGTGGTAGTCGGAATACCGGTAACGTAGCGGGTGGCCACGTCCGTCCAACCGATAAGGCAGCCTGGGCCATCGCAATTTATCGTGGTGATGATATGCAAACACCCGTCTTTACTGACAGTGGCGCTTTTTTCGGGCGAACAAACAATGAGATGGAAATTCTCGGTTTGATTAACGCCTTACTCCAAATGGCCAAGGTCAGTGAGCCAGTAACCATTGTGAGTGATTCAAAGTACGTTTTAGATACGGTAACCGACTGGATGTACAACTGGCAATCAAATGGTTGGCGCAAAGCTAGCGGTGAAATCGCAAACCTAACTGCTTGGCAACAAGTCTACGAATTGGTTCAGCAAGTGCAAGACCGCTTGGCATTTATTTGGGTTAAGGGGCACGCAACGAGTGCGGGGAATATCCGCGTTGATCAGTTGCTTAATGACGCCATGGATCAGCTAAAAAAGTAATCAAAAACAACCTGTCTAGCTAAAAACAGACAGGTTGTTTTTGAATTAAAACGCTGGGAACCCTTGCTATCACTGTTTTGTGATATAATTCACTATCACCTTTAGAAAACCTAAACCTTTTGTCGTGAATATTTTCACAATAAAATACAAACCGCTCTAAAAGGCTACTAACGTTCGCTGCGCAAGCGCGGCCTCATCTTCGCATGTCGTCACCAATACCGGTAACTGCAACGTCGTTTGGAGATCTTCTGCCACCACATCCTGATCATTAGCCAACGACACACCAACACCAGTTAATGCGTACAACGTACCATACAAGCGGGCCATACGCTGCATTCGTAGCAGCAACGCCTCCTTAGTTTCAGGCGCCTCAAACACCCCGTGTTCGCGACAACCGCCGTCTTCATAAACCGCGCAGATGACTGAATCTGGTGCCACATTAAACGTTAAAACTGCCATATATGCCCCCAATCTTAACTTT
>NZ_KQ970393.1:255138-267832 GCF_001579105.1 Weissella sp. DD23
CCCCAATCTTAACTTTCATATGCGAACAAATTGTAAATCTTTCTAACGCCATCTTAACATTTATGTATAACCAGTTTGTGAAGTTCACAAACTTGGCATATGAAGCTTATTGTACGAATTATCACTGTATACAAAAATACGTTTCAATATGCATATTCTTGCATATTGAAACGTATAGCCGTCTTATTGTTTTCTTAATATTTCATCGAGAGTCAACAAAACACCATCATTATTATTATCGTCTAGGGCAGCAGGATAGCGCTCTAGCAATGAGTCATCACCATTTTTCATTGCATACGGTTGCGCTGCCAAAGCTAACATTTCCGCATCATTTAGTCCGTCACCAAATGCAACCAACGATTGGTCAGCGGTCACCCCGTAATAATCTGCCAGCACCTTAATACCATTGGCTTTATTCACGTCTGGTGCCACGATATCAACTGACCCATACCCAGACGTCGTCACATGGGCGGCTGAACCCAATGCTTGTTGCGCAGCTTGAATAAAGTGATTCGTCTGATGCTCTGCATAGCCAATCGTTACTTTCAAAATTGGTTCATCAATTTCCGCTAGGCTATCAATCATCGTGACATGTGCAAACATCATCAACACTAGTGATTGATGGGCTAAATTTAGCCGACCTTGATCACGCAACATATACACACCGTGACGCCCGGTAAACAAGGCACCTTGCCGGGGATCGAAGGGCAGGTCGGTCACAACTTGCATCATGGTTGCTACCTCTGGCACTTCAAGTCCTGATACTTTCAACGTTTGACCATCCGCAGTCTTCACAATCGCCCCGTTATCAGCTACTAAATCATAACGCCCCGCAAAACGTTTAAAATGTTTATCAATTTGCTCTTCATCGCGACCACTAGCCACGATAAATCTCGCATCCTGTGCCGCTAATAATTGTAAAATGCGATCAAAATGGGCCTCATTAAAACGCTTTACGTCCGTTAAAAAAGTCCCATCTAAATCCGTCGCGACCAAGCTAATTTCTGCCATTATCATTTACTCCCCAATCCAGTTCACTGTTTTACCTTTAATTGTACTTAATTTGGGCCTAGTTTTCCGCAAATAACCCCTAAATTTAGACACGTAACATGTTAGAATATATCTAGTGTACTTTATATCACACATGTACTTATACAATTGAATACGAGGATTTTGTCATGAAATGGTTTAAGAAAATCCGATATTTGTATTTAGCAATTTGGGCAATTATTGCGGTCGTCGCAGTGCTCTTTTTGCCAAACATGTCGGATTTGGCGCAAACAAAGGGGCAAATCTCCTTACCTGCGTCATCACAGACTTCGAAGTCTGCTGACCTAAGTAACATCTACAACGGGGGAAGCGATCAAACTTACGATTTGACCGCAGTTTATACGTCATCAGATGGGAAGAAAATCAGCAAGGCAGAGAAAAAGGATCTTAAGGACACCCTTAAGAACTTGGAACTACGTGAGGAGCAATATGGCATCACTAATCTGACGTCATTTGCGACAAGCAAGTCCGTTGCTAACCGTCTGAACTCAAAGGATGGTATGACAACGCTGGTTCAAATCAGTGTCGACAAGTCTCAAGGTAACGTCAAGGAAGTGGCCAACTCACTGACTGATGCGCTATCAACTGACGGGTTGAAGCTTCGTTTGACTGGTGAAGATTTGATCACGTATGACTTCGCAAGTACGACTCAGACTGGTGTGAAGCGTACTGAAATCATTGCCATTATCTTTATTTTGGTTGTGTTGATTTTGGTATTCCGCTCACCAATCGTGCCAATCGCCTCATTACTGACGGTCGGCATTAGCTACTTGGTCTCATTGAGCGTTGTCGGAAATTTGGTGCAAAGCTTCAATTTCCCATTCTCAACGTTCACCCAAGTCTTCTTGGTTGTGGTGCTATTCGGAATTGGAACTGACTACAATATCCTGATGTACTCACGTTTCCGTGAGCAATTAGGGATTGATGACGATCCGGTTACCGCCGCTTTAGCTGCTCGCAAGACAGCTGGCCGTACAATTTTCTACAGTGGTACAGCCGTATTGATTGGATTCGCCGCCCTTGGTTTGGCAAACTTCCAACTTTACAAGGCAACTAGCGCCGTCGCTCTTGGTGTGTTGGTCATGTTATTCGTGATGAGCACATTGAATCCAGCCATCATGTCGTTGCTTGGTAAGACGTTGTTCTGGCCAAGCAAGAAGTTCAACGAACCTGAAACTAGCAAGCTTTGGACGAAGTTTTCATCGTTTGCGGTTGGAAAGCCAATTCTAACGATTTTGGCTGTCTTGTTGGTGACAGTGCCATTGGCAGTGACAAACAACAAGCCATTGAACTTTAACGACTTGTGGGAAGTTTCTGACGTGTATGACTCAAAGTCAGCCGTCCAAACGATTGAAGATCACTATCCAGCCGGCTACGCATCACCTGCAACTGTGTACATTCACTCAAAGAAGGCGATGAACAACAACGAAGCTTTGGCGATTATTGATAACCTAACTGGTCAAATCAATAACTTGAATGGGGTTGCCAGCGTTGCCGGACCAACCCGTCCAACGGCTGAAAAGATCACGTCACTTTACACAGCATCACAAAGTGCTACCTTGTCAGACAAGCTAGACGATGCCAAGACCGGGACGAAGACCATCAGCAAGTCTTTGACAGATGCTTCAAGTCAACTTAACAGCACTGATCAATTAGCATCAGCCGCTGCGCCATTGACTTCAAGTACCAATGACTTGGCAAATGGTGCTTCAGAATTGCAAGGGGCTTTGTCAACTTTGACAAGCGGTATGCAATCAGGTCAATCTAGTGCTGCTGAATTGTCATCTAACTTGTCAAACGCCGTCGCAGTTGTGAACGGCTTGGCAACAACGATTGATACGTTAAATGCGTCAGTACCAACTTTGACGGCTAACTTACGTCAAACAGCTGACACGTTGGGCGCTGCACAATCAGCTTTGGCCACTGCTAATCAAGGCTTCACGTCAATTCGTGACACCTTGAATGGTGATGCCTCAGTTAACCAAAACGGTAACGTGCAATCAGCCATTCAAACAGCTGGCTCAAACATTGATTCACTAACGGCTAGTTCGCAATCATTGGCCAACGCCAGTGCTATGAACAACGATATGGTCACATCAGCTGAATCAATGAGCAGTAGCTTGTCACAAATTGCTGACAGCGTTCACCAATTGCAAGCTGCTTTGACCCAAATGCAAGCCGGTGCCGGCACACTAAGCTCAAGCTTGGACAGCGGTTCATCTGCTGCTGGTGAGGTATCAACCAAGTCAGGTGCTTTGACATCTGGTTTGTCATCATTGCAATCAGGTCAACAACAATTGAGCCAAGGCATTAGCGATTTGCAGAGCCAATCAAAGGAATTGCAAAGCGGCTTGTCTGAAGGTTCAGATGGTTTGAACAAAATCGGTAAGGGGTTGGGCACAGCCACAACTTACTTGTCTGATTTGAGTAACACGGGAACATCAGTCTTCTATGTACCAGCTGATGTCTTGAAGGGTAAGACGTTCAAGAGCGCTTTGACGAGTTACATGTCAGCTGATCACAAGACGTTGCAACTGCAAGTGATTATGGATGAAAACCCATTCTCACGTAGTGCAATGCCAGTTTCAAAGAACATCCAAAAGGTGGCTACCAACGCGCTTCGCGGCACGAAGTTAGCTGGTTCAGAGGTTGCGATTGCTGGTACAGCTGCTCGTAACGATGATTTGAAGAAGATTTCTGAAGCTGACTTCATCCGTACCGCTGCCATTATGTTGGCCGGTATCTTGTTAGTGTTGATTATCATCACGCGTTCACTCATCAAGCCAATCTTGATTGTGCTTGGTCTATTACTTTCATACGGTGCTGCTTTGCACCTTGGTCAACTATTGATTGCCCAAGTAATGGACACGAATGAATTGTCATGGAATGTACCATTCTTTAGTTTCATCATGTTAGTTGCTTTGGGAGTTGATTACTCAATCTTCCTCATGATGCGCTACCGTGAAGCCGAAGGAAACGCCTCAATGCGAATGGTTACAGCGGCCGGCGTTATCGGTGCTGTTGTACTATCAGCCGCATTGATTTTGGCTGGTACGTTCGCAGCCTTGATTCCATCAGGGGTCTTGTCATTGATCGAAGTTGCTACAGTCGTGATCATCGGATTGGCGTTCTTGAGTTTGATCGTCATGCCATTGTTCTTGCCTGCCGGGGTTGCCTTGGCAAACAAGCTATTGGTTAAGGCCGTTGAAAACGAAAGTTAATTAGGTTTAAACATAAAAAACGCATTCGCGCTAAGCGGATGCGTTTTTTTTGCATATTAGTTTGTTATTGCTGCAAGGTGTCTAGCGCAAGATATCAATTAAGTTCTTATTCGCTGCTTGCTTAGCTGGTAGCAGGCCAAACACAATTCCTACGGCCGTTGAAACGCCAAACGCTAACGCAACCGAAGCGGGGGTGACAATCGCTCTGAACGGCATCGCCATCGATGCAACAGCTGCCACGCTTGTGCCAATAACTAGGCCGATGACACCACCCGAAACCGTTAATATAATCGCTTCTAGCAGGAATTGCATCATGATATTTTTAGGTGTCGCCCCTAATGCCAGGCGCACACCAATTTCTTGTGTACGTTCAGAAACTGAAATGTACATCATATTCATCACACCAATCCCGGCAATAAACAATGAAATACCCGCAATTGCCGCCACAAAGTAGGTAATTCCTGAAATCGATTTGCTAATCCCTTTCAGCAATTTGCCCATATCGATATATTCATAGCGACCATCACGATGATGACTACCTGATTTTTTCAGTTGATGCAGCGCCTGTTTGGCACCCACACTTACCTGAGCGCCTGGTTTAAAAGTCAGCTTAATCCCATTACCTTGTTTCCCGGTACTCGAGTTAAGATACAAGGGCTTCGGCAACCGTGCATCGGCAGCTTTATTATGATAAACCCCAATAACCGTATACGTTGTTTGCTGGACCGTAACCGAAGTCCCGACGGCATTCGCAGCCGTCGTATACATCTTGGTTGCTAACTTATCCGACATCAACATAACTGGATTCTTCACTTCAAAATCGTAAGTCGTCAAATTTTGACCCGCAACAATTGGTTGTTTAACGGGCTTGTTAACCAAATCCGCCGTCATCGCTTGCTGACTATCATTAATAATCGCGGTCATGCCAATTTTCTTCGTTTGTTGCAAAATTTCGACCTTCGCAACGCCCTTGAGATTAGCGTCCATCAACATAGTGACATCCCGATTGTCAAAGCCCGGTTCATTTAAAAACATATCGCGTGAATTGTAGTAAATCTCCGCCGTTTGTTGCCCGGTTTGGGTCGTATCTAAATCCCGTAGCATCTGTTTTTTAACACCCGCACCTAGTGACATAATCGTGACGACTGACGCAATGCCAATGATAATCCCGATAGTGGTTAAAAAACTCCGCTTCGGATTAGCAATCAAGGCATGCCATGATGCCTTCACTAATTCAGAAAATCTCATGATGACACCTCCGAATCTGCAATAATGCGACCATCTAGAATTTCAACCGTCCGCTTCGTTGCTGCGGCCACATTAGGATCGTGTGTGACTAAGATAATCGTTGTGCCTTGGTCGTTCAACTCTTTAAAGAGTTGCATAATTTCGGCTGAGGTCCGACTATCTAATGCACCTGTTGGCTCGTCCGCAATCAGAAAACTTGGATTGGCAACCAACGCACGCGCAATTGACACACGCTGTTGTTGTCCACCAGATAGGGCGGTGGGGAGCTTATCACCTACGTCAGGCAGCCCAACCCGTGTTAACTGTTCATCAATCCGGGCCTGCACTTGGCGTCGTTTTTCACCGGCATAAAGTAAGGGGAGGGCAATGTTATCGCTCACCGACATCGTCCGAATCAGCTTGAAATTTTGAAAAATAAACCCCACGCTGGCATTACGGAAAGGCGTTAATTCCGCTCGTTTTAATGTTTGAATTTGTGTGTCATTAAATTGATACTCACCTTCAAATTGATCATCTAAAAAGCCAATAATGTTAATTAACGTCGACTTACCTGATCCTGATTGGCCAATAATTGAGACATATTCACCAGCATCAATCGCCAAATTAATATCATGCAAGACATGAAATTGATTGCCACCTTGGCTATACGACTTATTGATATTTTTTAAATTAATCACTAATCGCCACCTGTGCCGCATCTTTTAACTTATTATCCGGGTTCATAATAATGCGTTCCTTAGCTTGTAGGCCGGCCGTGACAACTAAATAACCATCCCGCTTTTCAGTTGTCACTGGCGTCTTACGGGCTTTACCCGCAACGTAGCGATACACATGGCCGTGTTTAACAGCTGCCGTTGGTACCCGAATCCCATCTTGCGGCACTGTGATTGTCAGTGATTGACCATTCATAAATTGCGTCGCATCCAAGTTATCCGTTGTAAATGCGTATCGCGCCATATTTTTACTGCTTTCTTTCGCCGGATTGGTCGATAAGAAATTAAGGGTGGTTTTTGCTTCGTGTTTCGTTGCTAAAGCCTTAATGGCAACATCGCGGTGATCTTTGACTTTGTCGTAGTCGTACTCACTAACCAAACCAGTTGCTTGTAGTCCCGAACCGGTAATGGCCAATTGTACTTTACCGCTCTGATCATAACTTACTGAAATTCGTCCATCGTACGGGGCCGTCACCTGACCATACTGACTATTTTGTCCACGCTGTAATACTTGCTGACTCGTTTGCACATCCGCCTGTGCATCAGCTAAATTGCTTTTTGCATCACGCAATTGCGAGTCCAAGTCTGCCCGTGTTGGATCATCTGCAGGCAACTGGTGCAGTTGCTGTGTCAATTGATTAATTGTGTTTTGCGCACTTGTCGCTACCCGATTGCCCTTATCAAGGGTTGCTTGTTGCTCAGCTAAGTCCATTGATTTATCCAAAAAAGTCGTTAGCAACACCTGACCAGCGGTGACGGTATCACCATTGGCAACGTTCAATTGTTGCACTTTCCCCTCAGGAATCGTTAATTGTTGCTGGGCTACTGGTGCCACCTTGCCAGCCACCGTAAAGGTTGACTGTTTCACCGTTGCCACCTGATAGGTTGGCGTCCCGGCCTCTTTTGTTGCCTGATGATCAGTCACATACAAGACTGTTCCGCCGATGACTGCGGCCCCTAATGGTACCAACACTATCCCTAATTTAACGCGCTTACGCATATCACATATCCCCCAAAAATATTTCTTATCACCTAAATACAATATCATACATCGTATAATATGCGAAAGTTTTCTGTCATATTTTTGAAATTTTTGTGTTCTTAATGTCAAAAACAATCGTTTTAGATGTTATTTGTAACAAAAAACCGCCATGCAATTTAGCACAGCGGTTGATAAGTAAATTTACCCGATGATAACTTCCTCGGTCGGATATTGAAAACTGGTTGGCTTTTCGCGAATATTCATCACGGAAAACATCACCGTGTACAAGCCGACACGACCAATGAACATGACCATCATAATGACAATTTTCCCCAACGTTGTTAAATGGGGCGTTAATCCCAGTGAAAAACCGGTTGTTGAAAAGGCTGAAATAACCTCAAACACAATATATTCTAAGCCTTCGCCCTTCGGAATCGTTTCGGTAATACTCAAGAAGAGCGACACACCAATGACAAACACAATAGATATCACTGCTAACATCATGGCCTTAATGACCACTTTTTGACTGAAGCGCCGACCACCAAAATTAACTTGCTCCTGGCCACGTAGCGCTGCCATTGATTGCAACCATAAAATTCCCAGCGTCGTTGTTTTAATACCACCAGAAGTTGATCCTGGCGTTCCACCAACAAACATGAGCAACATGATAATCATCAGACCAGCGGCCGTTAAATCACGTAATGGCACAACTTCCAACCCCGCAGTTCTTGGCACAACAGCTAAAAACAAGGTGTCCATGATGCGATGCCAAAGTGACGTTGACCCAGCTAATGGCGTTAGCACTTTTTCCGTGAATAAGAAGAAAACAAACGCTAAACCGGTTAACCAGGCTGACACGTGCAAGGCCACCCGGGTGTGCAAACTCAAGCGACGCTGCTTGCGATAAAGTAATAAATCACGCCAAACCAGGAACCCCAGTGATCCAGCCGATATCAGCAACATCCAAACAACCAGAATATACGGATCATTCCGTATAAAGAAGACTGGTTCGTCAAAGAATGTAAAACCCGCATTTCCAAATGCTGAAATTGACGACGCGATGCTTAAGAAAATACCGTGGCTGGCGCCGAAGCGGGGAATGAAGTCCGGCATCATCAGGACCGCACCTAGTAATTGAATAACCGCTGACAGTGAGAAGACGTACGATAACACACTTTTCACATCGGCTAAACTGCCTAGGTTTAAGGCCTGTTGGGCCATGAGTCGCGCTTTTAAATCCAAGCGTTGTCCGGTAATCGCAAACAACAACACCGCAAACGTCATGAACCCAAGCGCGCCAATTTCAATCATCACCAAAAGGACAATATGCCCAAACAGTGACCAGGTCGACGCTGTGTCTAACACCGTCAAACCTGTAATCGCCGTTGCCGAAACGGCGGTGAACAAGGCGTCCATATAATGAACCGTTACCCCCGCTTTCTGCGATATTGGTAACATCAAAATGCCCGCGCCAGCGAAAATAATGACTAAAAATCCAAGGGTCAAAATTTGTGGCGGGGTCATTTTGCTAAGTAATTTTCTCATAAGTTAAGTATCCCCCAACTTTCTTTATTATACAGGAGTTGAGGCTTAGTTTTGCACAGATTTTTGTGGATAAAAATGGTAAAAATAAACTGTTTTACCCACATCCTGTGGAAAACTTGTGGAAAAAAGCCCGATTTGTGCAACGAAACCCACTATCCACGGGGGAAAACTCAGTGTGGATAACTTGTGTGTAAATGCTTGCTACATGCAAAACGCCCATATAAGGGCATTTTCAACCGAACGTTAAGTTTAACCTTAATCAGTAACGGGTTTTTATAGCTAACAGAATGTTATTTCGCGTTATCGTTCGTCTTTGGGCGATTTACACGCCTTTATATCGGTTGTTCATTCATAAAATGCGCTTAATAACGAATGTTGCAAACTTACATGTTATCAATTTTTGTATCTTTAGTTTTCAACAAATTCCAGGGTGTGCAAAACTATTTTTAGTCCGCAGCGATCTGTGGATTTTTTGGCATGTTTTTGTGACTAAAGGCCGATATTGCAACGTTTTAACAGTTTTACACACTAAAACACCCATTCTGTGGATAAATGTGGATAACTTTCCCCAGAAATCGCTCTAAACTTTGATATAATAAGGTTTGTTAGATATCCACAGCCCGTTTTTAACATGTGGATAAGCCAAAAGTTGCGATTTGTTTAAGCAGTTATCCACACCTGTTTAAAACTTCGAAGAAAGCACTAATTTGATTAAGGAAAGGTAAAGACCATGAACGTAAAAATCATCGGCGTTGGCAAGCTAAAGGAAAAATATTTGAAAGATGGTATTGCAGAATACGCCAAGCGTTTACAAAAGTTTGCAAAATTTGAAGTAATCGAGGTCCCAGATGAGAAGGCGCCCGAACAACTTTCGCAAGCCCAAATGGATCAGGTAATGGCCAAGGAAGGGGAACGTATTCTTAGCAAGATTAAAGATAAGGAATATGTTTTTGCCCTCGCCATTAAAGGGAAGGAACGCAGTAGTGAAGAACTTGCCGCTGAAATTGATAAATTAGCGCTACGTGGCGATTCAGATTTAACCTTTGTCATCGGTGGTTCACTGGGCTTAGCGCCAGAAGTCATTGCCCGTGCTAATACACAAATTAGTTTTGGTCGCTTTACTTTGCCACACCAATTGATGCGTTTGGTTTTGACTGAACAAATCTACCGTGCCTTCATGATCAATCAAGGATCGCCTTATCACAAATAAAGCGTTTAACCGTTATTTGTATTGATATTATATTTTGATTCGGCGACTTATATCGTTTAACCAAAAGAAATCTTACAAAATGACATTAAATTTTATGAAAGTTTCACGTGAAACATGATTTATTATGTATTGAAAACGCTTTCAAAAAGTATTTTAACTAAAGCATGCGGGAAAACCACAATCCCCGCACGCTTTTTTATTTTGTGACGCTGTTTCACATGAAACGCAAAAACTGAAAAAATATATTGGCCTTTTTCGTGCCATCTTGCCAGAAAAGACTAAAATGATGTTATAAGGTTTTTAACCAAAGAGGGGGGCGTTACTATGCAGTACTTATTAATGGGTATTATCGCGGGTAGCCTAACACCGTTTCAGACGGCCGTTAATTCCAAGCTACGGCAATATGTCATTTCACCATTTCTATCATCATTAATTTCATTTCTCATCGGAACAGTCTTCTTGACCATTGTCATTTTTGCTAGTGGTGGGCAGCTACTCTTAACCAGTCACCAAGTTGCCACTATTCCTTGGTGGGCTTACCTCGGCGGGGTCTTAGGAATGATTGGTTTGACCACCAACATTCTATTGTTCCCCATCTTAGGCAGTGTCCAAACCGTTATTATGCCCATCATGGGGCAGATTCTCATGAGTATGGTCATTGATAATTTTGGTCTCTTTGGGGCTGATCACCACGCCTTGTCAGCCATGCGATTGGTCGGCGTGGTGCTCCTAATTATTGGTGTGTTAGTCGTTGTGGTCTTACCCGGCTATCTGAGTCGCGACAAGATGGAAGACAACGAACATGCACCCGTTAAGTTACGCTGGTTATGGCAATTAACCGGCGTCATCGTTGGTGCCATGCTGGCAGTACAAGCTGCCATTAACGGCCGGTTTGGTGGCATGTTAGCCTCACCATTACATGCCGCTTGGGTATCATTTGTCATCGGCTCAATCCTGCTATTCATTGTTAGTTTAGCCCAACGGAGTTTGCCTAACGTGGCCAACTTGGCCCGCAATAAGACCCCTTGGTGGATTTGGTTGGGTGGTTTTCTAGGTGCCATCTACATTTTCTCAAACGCCTTCTTGGTACCCAAGATTGGGACCGGTACGGTTGTGGTCTTGGCTTTGTTAGGTCAAGTCATCGGCAGTCTTAGCATTGATCAATTCGGCCTACTCGGCGCCTTTAAAAACCGGATTACCCCAATCAAAATTATTGGCCTAGTCATTATGATTGTGGGGGTTGTCCTCATTGAAATGATGTAATCTGAATCGCTACCAGCTCAACCACAGCATCTGGGTTAAGCTGGTAGCTTTTTTGATATAATTAACACACTATTAGAAAATAAGAGGATTATGACATGGCCAACATCCAAACTGACCTGCTCATTATTGGCGGGAGTGACGCTGGTATCTCGGCAGCTTTACGTGCCCGTGAGCTCAACAAGGACATCCAAATTACGATAGTCCTTGCTGACGAATTCCCAAACCTTTCAATCTGTGGTATTCCATACGCGGTCAGCAAGGAAGTTTCCGCTTGGCAAAATTTGGCGCATCGAACGGTCAAAGATTTAGAGGCGTACCAAATTGACTTTTACATGAACACTTGGGCAACTGCCATTAATCCAACCGCCCACACGGTCACTGCCACACGTGGTGAGGAAGCCGTCACTTTTGCTTACCAACACTTAATGGTAGGGACAGGCGCAGTACCCAAAGAATTGCCACTTACTGGCGTAGGCGACGGTATCCACGTCCTACACACCATGGGTGATTTCTTTGACATCGAAGCACAATTGGTGCAACACCAGCCAAAACGGGCAGCTATCATTGGTGCGGGGTACGTGGGCATCGAAATGGCGGAAGCTCTCACACACCGTGATGTCGCCGTCTCGTTATTTCAACGAGGGTCCGAAGTACTATCGACCATCGACGCCGATCTTGCAACGCCAATTAATGACGCATTGACGCAAAACGGCGTGCAGGTTTTCACCAACGCTACCGTTACCGAAATTGCCCAAACACCAACTGGTTACCGTTTAATCGGTGGGGCTACCGACGAAACTTTTGATTTTGTCCTGGTTGTTGTCGGTGTGCGGCCAAACAGTACATTGCTTGAGGAAGCCGGCGCTGAAGTCACAACTAATCATGCCGTGATTGTGAACGACCGCATGCAAACTAACTTACCCGATATTTACGCAGCAGGTGATTTAGTCCAAACGAAACACCGCCTCCTTGGTGA
This sequence comes from Weissella sp. DD23, assembly GCF_001579105.1. Lineage (NCBI taxonomy): Bacteria > Bacillati > Bacillota > Bacilli > Lactobacillales > Lactobacillaceae > Weissella > Weissella sp. DD23. Next base: position 267,347 of record NZ_KQ970393.1, read on the forward strand.
TACCTATTTGCCACTTGGGACGACGGCCCACAAACAAGGGCGCGTTGCTGGTGCGAATATCGTGGGACGTCAAACCCACTTTGCCGGGATTATTGGATCACAAGTATTGCGCGCCTTCGATGTGATTGCTGCCCGGACTGGTTTGTTACCTACTGAAGCTACGCAGGCCGGTTACACCCCAATCACAACAACTGCGGTGGTGGATGATCACAAGGGGTACTATCCCGGTGCTGAAAAAATTACAATTCGCATCACCGCTGATCGCCAAACACATCGCCTGTTAGGCGCGCAATTGGTTGGTAAATACGGCAGTGAAGTTGCCAAACGAGCCGACATTTTTGCGACTGCCATTTATAACGACATGACCGTGGAAGCCTTCAGCGACCTGGATTTAACGTACTCACCAGTCGTTGGCGCACCATGGGACGCGGTACAAGCTGCCGTCCAACAACTTGAAGCCCAATTAGATGCCTAATCACAATAAAA
>NZ_KQ970393.1:267874-274953 GCF_001579105.1 Weissella sp. DD23
GATTCCTATCTCACGCGTTTTATTATCATGATGCCTTTTTCTGCTGATTCTTATTAACAACATGACTACCAATTAACGCTGATGCGCCGGTCATGAAGCCTGCCAAAATTGCCAAAATAATGAAACTAGGCATCGTTAACCCATTTTTAAATACCATGATACCAATCAACCATGCTAAATAGATGATGCCTGTTAATAATCCTCGCTTAATTGGGACTAAATATAGAAACGCTGCCAGCACAACGGCTACCAGGCCCCACGGATAGTCCGCCCAAATCGGTCCGCCAGTCATCAGTGCCCACAGCACCGGCCAGACAATCACAGCCCCCAGCAATATTAATAATTCTTGCGTCCCGGTCATTTTTCTACTCATCACTATTACCACCCTTCTAACAAAATTGTAGCAAACTAGTGCGTACCCGAAGAAAGTAATTTGCAAAATTTACTTTTTATTGGTTCGCGCGCATACTAGTCATACAATCTAATACTTAATGGGGTAAAGCATTATGCGAGAAGCGAAAAATGTTTTTGTTGGTTTTGGTAAAGCGGGTAAAACGCTCGCTTTCAAGCTGGCATCGGCTGGTGAATCAGTTATTTTGATTGAGCAATCAGAACTAATGTACGGTGGAACTTGTATTAACGTCGGCTGCATTCCATCTAAACTACTTTATACACTATCAGATGCTGGCGCGGGCGAACCAGGCTTAGAAAAGTATCGCAACGCTGTCCTAACGAAGAAATCGCGCATCGGTACGTTGCGTGGTAAGAACCTACATAAGGTTGCTGATTTGGAATATGCCACTGTACTGACCGGCCAAGCGCACTTTGAAGATGATCACACGATTACCGTTACTTATCAAAACGGGCTTCGTGAAGAAGTACGTGGCGAACGCATCTTCATCAATACCGGGGCCACACCAAGTGTTCCTGATACGCCGGGATTAGCAACGAGTCGCTACGTTGTCAAGACCGACGCTTTAATGGATCAAGAAGTGTTACCAAAAGAACTGGTCATTATTGGTGGTGGCTATATTGCGGCTGAATTCGCGACAACCTATGCCCAATTCGGCGCCCATGTTACGATGCTAATTCGCAACCCAACCTTCATGTCCTTCATGGAACGTGAGGCCGCGGCAGCCATTCATGAGTCATTAACTGACTTAGGTGTTGATATTCGGTTGCATGCGACCGTAACCGAAGTAACAGACGGGGACATTGCGGCAACGTTGACCGTTAACCAAGATGGCCAGGTAACCTCGGTCAACGCCGACACCATCTTAATCGCCACGGGACGTCATGCTAACATTGACGGACTCGGTCTAGAAAATACCCATGTTTTGACCAATGAGCGTGGGATTTTGGTTGATGATCAGTTACGCACAGCTGCGCCAAATGTTTGGGCCTTGGGCGACGTGCGTGGCGGTGCCCAGCACACGTATATTTCGCTTGATGATTCACGCATTATTATGAATCAACTCCGCGGGGATGGCCGTGCGACTCTCGCACAACAAGCTGTGACACCTTCTGTTGTGTTCACAAATCCACCAATGGCCACAATCGGTCTTAATCAAGAAGAAGCCGATGCACAAGGCATTCACTATCGCATGAGTAAAATGGCTGTAGCTGCCTTACCAAAGACATACATTGCCGGTAATACGCGTGGTTACATGAAAGCCTTGGTTGACGATAATGACCACATTATCGGGGCCACATTATTCGCCATCGAGGCCCATGAAATGATTAACCTCATCTCAATGGCCATGCATAATAATTTGCCTTACCAAACAATTCGTGATCAAATCTTTGCTCACCCAACAATGAGCGAAGGGTTGAACGATTTGTTTGAAGGCATCCCTGAAAAATAACGTTATATTAGCAGCAACCTTTCAGAATACGTTAAAAAAACGCAAAGCAACCACTATTGGCGGCTTTGCGTTTTTTAGGTACTGAGACGGAAACTGCGGTCTCAGTTTTATTTTGTATGCATTTTATCTTCCAAACGACTCATCCACCAACCTAACCAGGTGCCAAGTGCCAACAGCACGACGGAAATCGTGATGTGGATAATGGTGAAGTCTTTAAAGTCGGTTGGCACAATCATAACCGTCGACGCCAGGACAATCCCAAAAATTGCGTGGAACAACTTCGCATACGCAATCTTAAAAATATAGGCCATAAACTTTGACAGCAGGGCAATAATCAAAACTAAACCAATCATAATAGGGACCAAGACACCCAAATCGCCATGTTTAATCCCATCACTCATCCCTTTATATAAGCCAAGATAAATTAAGAAATTCGATGGGCTCAGGCCGGGTACAATTAACCCTAGTCCAATCAAAGCCCCCGCTAGGACCCACGCACCGAAACTTGCTTCAATTTTTGAAAACAGAGGCGCGCCAAACAACAAAAATGCCAACATCGCGGCAAAGGCAATAACCGTAATCACCACGTCAACCGGCGTTCGGCCTTCTTTGGCTGCATCACGCCACAATGACGGCAAAGTACCAACAATCGCTCCGACGAAAAACCAGAGCGCCACACTTTCATGTTCCCCAAGTACGAAGCTAATTGCAAAGGATAACAAGAAAATGCCAAGCAAGGCACCAATACCAACGGGCATGAAGTATAGCACATTCTCTTTGAATCGCTTAAACGGATTCGCTAAGAACGTAATAATTCGCTCATATAGCCCAAACACTGCGGCCAGTGCGCCACCACTGATACCGGGCAAGATAAAACCCGATCCAATTAAGGCGCCTTTAACAGCACGGAAGATCCAATCTCCTGGTTGTTTTTGCATGGTTAGTCCTCGTCTATTCTTCAGAAAATTCGCTTTAATACTGTCATTTTACCCGAGTCACTAAAACAGGACAACGGCCTCTAAGGTTTCGACAACAAATAGTAATCATGTTGCGAACGTGCTACCATTGAAGACACTACAGAGGATTGAGGTGAGCCATTATGATGACTTATACACGTAAAGCACGTCTATCTGATTTGGACGCAATACTAAAAATTACCGACCAAGCCGTGGCATTCTTGGCAAGTCAAGATTCACCGCAATGGCAAGGAAATGATGGACCAACTCGTGCAGAATTTGAATCAGCAATTAACGCTGGTGTCGCATATGTCTTGATCTATGACAAGCAAGTTGCCGGTGTTGCCAAGTTAATTTCTGGACCGGAAGCAGCTTATGACAATATCGATGGGCAGTGGGGCGGCGATGCCACTACCTATATGACCATCCACCGCGTAACTGTCGATGGCGAAATCCGCGGCCAAGGTTTGGCTCAGCAACTGCTCCATGATTTAATTGTGATCGCTCGTGAACGAAATTTCACGGATATCCGCATTGATACCCATGCAGTGAACGCAATTATGCAACACGTCATTACCAAACTAGGCTTCACCTATCAAGGCATGATTATGTTGCCAATTGCCAATGGAGAACGTAAAGCCTATCAACTAATTCTCGACTAACCCTTTTCATACTGTATTCCTCGGAAGGTGTGCTATTATTTTTGCAAAGAAACCGAGGTGATTCATAATGAAGAATGTGTTGGTACTAGGCGCTACCGGAAATGTTGCGCAATATTTTATTGATAGTTTTGCTAATGTGGCGCCTGATGACATGCAATTAACATTGTGGGCCCGTAATTCACGTCGCTTACCCCGTTCTCAGCATGAGGCTTATCAAGTCTACGAAGGGGACATGTACGATGCGACAACATTGGTACCAGCCATCGCTGATGCTGATATCATCGTTAGCTTCATCGGTTCATCACCAATGCCAACGTATGCCCAAGCGCTAATCGATGCCATTAACATGAGTGGTCGCACTATCGACCGTGTCATTTGGCTCGGCGCTGGTGGCATGATGGGCGAAACCATTGGCGGTGAAGGCCGCATTGCCCGTTCGATGCCCGGCTACTTCAATCAACAACTAAGCGGTGGTGAAATGTTGATGGGGGCTGACTTTGACACAACCATTGTCAGTCCTGTGATGTTCCACGGTGGGCCAGCCGGCAAGCCAATTATTTTTGACAGTCATGAAACAACACCCGCACAAACTGTTTCACGTGAAACGATTGCGCTAGTCTACTTAGAAGCCTTATTACAAGACAAGTGGCGTAATCAGATGATTACAGTTGGTGATCGTAAATAAAAAAACTCCCGTCAGACGAAGACTGTATACGCTTCGTTTGACGGGAGTTTATTTTTTAAATGTCTTGTTTATGCTTCGTCCAAAATGAGTAACCACCAACCATGACAATAAAGAAGATGATTGTTGCAATCACAGATACTTGTGTCGCCTTATCCAACACCAAGATAACCAACACGGCCAAGAAGAAGGCAATCGTTAAGTAACTGGTTGCTGGGAACCATGGCATCTTGTATGGATTTTCGATTGATGCCTCGGTCGCCTTGTACTTAATGTGCGCAACCATGATCAAAATCCAAACAAAGATAAAGCTAATCGTTGCCACACCAGTAATTAGCGTAAAGATTTGTGATGGGAAGAAGTAGTTTAACAACACAACGGCCAAGAAAATCAATGACGATGCCAACATACCAGTAACTGGCACCATGTTCTTTGAAATTTTCGCCAACGACTTTGGCGCTTGGTTGTTCTTCGCCAATACATACAACGTACGTGACGTTGAGAAAATTGCTGAGTTAGCGGCTGACAACGCTGAGGTTAACACGACAAAGTTCACAATATCAGCGGCAAACTTAATGCCCATCCCCGCAAACACTTGCACGAAAGGTGATTGGGCCGTATTAATATCATTCCAAGGATAGATTGCCATAATAATCGCAACCGCACCAACGTAGAACAACCCGATTCGTACAGGTACTGAATTAATAGCCTTTGGTAAATCACGCTCTGGGTCTTCTGTCTCACCAGCCGTTAGCCCAACCATTTCAATACCCGTAAAGGCAAAGATAACCATTGGAAAGGCCATTAAGAATCCACCAAAGCCGGTTGCGAAGAAACCACCATGGTCCACCAAATTAGCGAATGAAGCTGTGTGTCCACCAGTATGGAACCCAGTCGCAATCAAACCTAATCCGGCAACAATCAAAGCTAAGATGGCGATCACCTTAATGGATGCGAAGCCTGACTCCAATTCACCAAACCACCGCACATTCACCAAATTCAACCCAACTAGTAGTAACACCACAATCAACGGCGTGACCCACTGCGGAATAAAGGGGAACCAATAGCGAAGATAAATACCAGTCGCCGTTAAATCGGCCATAGCCAAACTTGCCCAACTCAACCAGTAGGCCCAGCCGATGGCAAATTCCCATTTGTCGCCTAAGTATTCGCGAACAAAATCAATAAATGAGCGCATTTTCGTATTCGATAATAGCAACTCACCAACCGCGCGCATCATGAGATAAGCAAAAATACCAGTTATGGCATATGCCAAAATCAGTGATGGTCCGGCTGCCTTGATGGCTGACCCAGAACCCAGGAACAATCCCGTTCCAATTGCACCACCGATGGCAATCATCTGAATGTGCCGCGACTTCAACCCACGTGATAACTCACGTTGCTCGTTTCCGTTTTCCATATTAAAAACCTCACTGCATGGGGTACAAAAAAAGTCCCCATGCCAAATTAAATTTGACATAGGGACGTTAAATAACGCGGTTCCACCCTAATTCTTGGTTAATCATCCTAACCAAGCAACTTAATTACGGGTAATTTTTGTTTCTCCAAAAGTTCCACGTTCGATAACAATGTACTTGTTTGCACCAACCACAAGCTCTCTAAAACATTGCACAATCGAACACCTCTTTCTTCACCGAGACGCCAATTAGTAACTTAACTATAAAGACTTCTAAAAAATTAGTCAAGCGTTGTGACCTACTTGGTCTTTTCAACCAGTGATTCAAAATGCTTCACATCAACGCTCTCACCAACAACCGTTAGCACATCCCCGATTTGAATCATCTCACTAGACTCTGGTGCCACATTAACCTGGCCTTGCGACTTAATTGCAATCACATTAAGGCCATAATTTTTGCGAATGTTTAATTCTGAAATCGTCTTATTCGCAAATTTCAAATTCGCAATCTTGATTTCACCTAAGGAGTGCTTATCACCCAAATCAATATAATTAATCAAATTAGGCGTCATAATTTGTTCCGCTAAGCGTTGGGCCATTTCATGTTCAGGACGGACCACTTGATCCGCACCAACCTTCGCCAAAACGCGGGCGTGCAAATTATTTTCAGCCTTAGCGACCACGTGTCGTACACCCATGTCCTTCAACAAAATCGTTGTCAAAATTGACGCTTGTTGATTGTGACCGATTGCCACAATGACGTGATCAAAACTTGGCAAATCCAAATCTCGCAAAGCATCCTCATCTTGTGCATCGGCGATCACAGCGTGAGTTGCCTTATCCATGTAATTTTCAACTAATGCAGGGTTACTATCGATAACCAATACATCCTGACCAGCCGCAATGAGCGATTCTAATAGCGAGCTACCAAACCGGCCCAAGCCAATCACGGCAAATGTTTGCTTCATTATGTTGTCTCCATTTTTATTAATCTTTATATCATGCCTTAGACACCCTAAACCAGGGTGTTTTGATCATCGTGCGGTCTTAAATTACCACCTTGACCTTTCGACTTTATTTTACCACTTCATCACAAACTACCTAAAAATCGGAAGTAAACTTGCATTAAGTCCGATTAAATGCCTACAATAGCATATGTTAAATTATGCACTTTGTGTGAACTTATAAGAATTTAGAGAGAATTAGGGTTGGTAATTAAATTTGGGAGATTGTTACCACTCATGAGTACTATTTCGCGCGTTGCCGCGCTTTTTTCAACAGCTGCATTGGGTAGCATGCTGTTAACAACATCCGTTTCAAGCGTTACAACGATTGTCGCTGCCGCTGAAACAAATCAAACACAACAAACTAACGCTCTGACGTTAGCTGATGGCACTTATGATACGACCGTTGCCGTCTATAAGACTGGCACGCAAGAAGATTCAGCTATGATGTCATACGTCGAGAGCAAAGGATCAATGACCATCAAAAACGGAT
>NZ_KQ970393.1:275382-280783 GCF_001579105.1 Weissella sp. DD23
CAAGGACTTAAAGCCTACCAACGGTAAGTCAGTCACATTAGCATCTTTCACTAGTGTACCAATGAGTCCGACGAAAGGATATAAATCAGATTTAACTTTTGATTTAACTAACGTATTACCAGCTAAAGACTTAACAACTGGGTCTTACAAATTAGCTGTTTCAGCTGATGGTGGGATGGATAAGTGGTTTGATACAAACTTCCAGACTGACCTCGGTTGGTTGACATCAAAAGTGACCGTTGCCTACCAAGAATCTAAGCAAGGGATGCTCAGCATGATTCCAACGGTGACATTTGATAACATCACCAAGCCAGTCAATGGCGAACGCTTCGTCACTTTTGAAATTCCAACTAAGGATTTGTCGCCAGATGACACGAACGTTGCTAAAATTGCGTCGTTTACAAGCGTGCCGATGAGTCCAAGCAAGGGTTATCAATCAAACTTGTCATTTGATATGACACCGGCCCTTGGGTCATCTTCTGAAACACAACCAGAGGCGCCCGCTCAACCGGAGCAACCAACGGATCCAGAGACACCATCCGTGCCAACTACGCCGGAAACACCAAGTAACCCTGCAACACCACAACCCGGTCAACAACAATTAGCAAATGGTACTTATACCGTCCCATTCGCTAACTACAAGACCGGTACAAACAATGCGTCAGCAATGAATAACTACTTGAAGACGCCGGCCACTGTAACTGTTAACGGCAAATTAGCACACATCGATATCGCAACCAGCAGTCAAGCTATCATGGATATGATGTCAGACTACAAGTTCAACGGCGAAGCTGCTAAACGTCAAGGTACGCACTGGCTGGTCACGTTACCAACCGAGGCGTTGTACAAGACGATTACAACAAGTATGACGATTTCAATGAACGGTCAAGTAATTGAAAAGCCAACGGCCGACATGGTTTTTGACACTAGTAATGCTGCTGCAACTGGTGACAAGGGCGAATCTGATGAAAAAGGTGGCGCTGGTAAGCCAGATGCTAAACCAGAAACTGATACCGATGAATCAACATCAAATAAAACGGGAAAGCCCGCTAAAAATGCGGTCGTGCGTGCGTTGAAAATTTTACGTGCCGATAACGATGAAGCTTCAATTGCCACCCAATACTTTCACACGACCATTAAATTAGCTAAAAATGCTGACGGCTCATACTATGGTTATCTAACGACCCACACACCAAAGTTGATGGGTAAAAATCCAATCCGCTTTACTGATAAGAAGCATGATGTTTCCTTAGTAGAGACGAAATTAGTTAACAATTACTATGAATCAACTTACCGGATGAAGTTGCAAAAGTCTGAATTGACAAAGCCAATTGCCACAACGATTCACGTGCAATTTACAGAGCCAATTCCTTATAACGAAAACTATGAGATTCGTTTGGTCATCGGTAAAGTATTGAGTGATAAGGGAAGTGATTTGCCAACTGGCGCAGATAAAAACGGCACACCTAGTGGCACTGAATCGAACACGAGCCAATCAGATGTTTCACATGAAACAACACTGACTGATGTAAATGATCGTACGAATGCTACGACACCAACGACAAGCATGGGGGTAACCGGTGTTGGTACAACAATGCCATCCCCAATTGCTAACGTGCCAGGTACAGCCGCTACGACAACACTGGCAACAACGCCAGCTACACAAACAACGGCCACGCCAGCCACTGCGACGTCATTACCTGTCGCAGTGGCTGCCCAAACAGCTACGCAACCAAATGCAACTACTGACAAGCCAGCTAAGTCGACTAACAAGGCTAAGCACGCTTCGAATTCAAGTCAATCTAAAACCGCTAAGGACACACCAGCTACCGAGCAAGCTAACACACACGATGACAAACAACCGTCATCAATTAAGCGGGCTGCTTTGATTGGTGCTGGGGTTGCATTGACGGCTGCAATCGGCTTCATTGGGACAACCATGGCAGTCAATTTCTTCAAGATTCGGTAGGCGTAATATCATGACAATCAAATCATTTTTGCTAAGTCTAATTAGCGGTATTACCCTACTAACTGCTGCACCAACCGTGTTTGGTGAAACGTATAACGCACCCATGCAAGTCTTAGAAAACGGGACAAATAGTGCATCATACGCCTCAGCTTACTTTGCCAATTCAGCAACGGTAACGCCAAACGGTGATCAATATACTGTGACATCAACGGTCACAACTGACACATCACTTGGTGATTACCCTGTTCAAATGTTAAGCATTGACGGTAGCGGGGTAACGACCTCACGCAGTCAAAGTGGCAATAAACAAACGATTACGTATAGTTTTGTCACATCAGATTTGAAAGCACGGCACAACGCCAACATTAAGGTCGATGTTGATAGCATCAATTATCACCATAACTACACCGTTGGTTTGGTACTCGATACCGCCAACGTACCGGCACCAGCTGCGTCAGTAACATCCGCTGATTCAACTGCAGCGTCGACTTCGGTTGCGGCTGTTGCAAGCAGTCAAACGACCACAACCAGTCATGTCGCAGCGACATCAAGTAGCCATGAGACCCGTGAAGCAACTAGTTCTGCCACACAAGCAACAACGGCTGAATCTGTGACAACGAATTCAGCGACTGAGACATCAGCGTCAAGTGCGTCAGCATCTACTAGCACGACCAGCACGGCCGGCAATACTGATTCTGAGGCGCATGCGGCGACTTCAGCATCAGCGCACAAGTCAACTAAAGCTGCCAAAAAGAGCGCCCCTGCACAACAAAAATCAGCGGATCAAACCACTGATCAGGCTGCAGCTTTACCCGTTGGCCTAATTATTGGTGTCGGTCTGGCAATTGGTATTCTAGGTGCTCTGGCTACTGTCTTTTTAAAGAGGCATTAAGCCATGCAAAAAAAACAACAAGCCTTACTTGGTATCTTATTAGTGATTTTAGTTGGGTTAACAGCAGGCTGGTATTGGCTATCAACCCAATCTGCCAACTCAACAACCCATCACACGCAACAACGTGTGATTGTCACAACCAACGCGCAAGCTCAGATTTTTAATCAATTAGCCATCCCCTTAGTTGGGGTGCCAACACCTGGTGATAACCAAACCTTGCCAAAGCGTTATGCAAAGTTACCCCAAGTCGGTAATCACGTTGCCCCTAATTTGGAACGCATCGCTAGTCTAAAACCAGATATGGTGTACTTGGACCAGGCCTTAGTGTCTGACTATGAACAAAAACTCAAAAGTGCCGATGTTCAAACAACGGCCTTGAATTTTTCAGACTTAACCGCCTTACGCGAGAGTATCAAAACGATTGGGAATAGTTTTAATCGTCAACAACAAGCCCGCCAACTAAATGCCACCCTGAACTTAAAGGCTGTGCATCCGAACCATCGGCCCAAAGTGGCTTTGTTAATGGGGATGCCAGGTGGCTCTTTCCTAACTGGGACGAAGCATAGTTATGTTGGCGATTTAATTAACCGGGCTGGTGGGACTGTCATCGGGGCTGGGAATGGTGCTTATACCACCATGAACGTTGAACAGATTGCTGCGGCACAGCCAGATGTCATCATCACGATGGCCCACGCCATGCCAAAACAAGTCTTTCAAAGCTTCGATGAATTGTTTACTCAGCCAGCCTGGCAAGCCTTACCGGCGATTAAACAGCACCAGGTTTATCAAGCATCCGAGCCAACCTTTGGGATGACAGCTAATTTAAATGCACCAGGGGCCTTTAAGCAATTAAAGACGTGGCTGCAAACGAATTAGAAAGTCGGTAAAAGACTATGAAACAGCTTTATAACTGGATTTTAGGTGGGGTACTACTAATTAGTATTGTCATCGCAATGCTCATCGGTAGCACAACCATTGCGCTCCATGATTTATGGCAAGGTAATGCCCAAGCTTGGCATATGTTGCTCACTTATCGACTGCCACGTATTATCATCGCAGTCGTCGGTGGTGCAATTTTGGGTGGCAGTGGCTTGCTCTTACAAATTGTTTTACGTAATCGTCTGATTGATGCGTCTATTCTGGGAATAATGAATGGTACGCAATTCGTGACAATTGGCAGTTTAGTTTTGTTGCCTGCTAGCTTAAATTGGCACGTCGGGGTGGGGGCCCTTGGTGGGATTTTAATTATGATTGGTTGGCGTTTGTTCATCCCTCAAAATCGTCCCCGCTTGCAAATGGTGTTAATTGGCATTGCGACAGCGATGACATTTCAAGCCTTAACCAACATCGCCAGCGAAGGATTCGGATTACCATTGCCGTCGTTAAGCACCGTTACTTGGGCTGACGTGATGCAATTACTCATCATTGTCGTGATTGGCCTAATGTTATTAATTCTAGCCTGGCCAAATCTAAAGTTTTACGCCTTATCGGCCCAACAAGTCCGTTTGTTAGGCTTTAACGAGCCGCGCACAATGTGGTTGATCCTCATTGCCGTCGGAATTTGGACCGGGGCCTTAACCGCATTACTTGGTGTGGTCTTCTTTTTGGGGGCTATTTTGCCACAAATCGCTCGGTTAATGGCACCGCGTACAAAATCCCAGCAATTACTGCCAGCAACCATGTTGTGGGGCAGTTTGCTCTTAATCAACGCTGACACAGTTGCTAGAACCATCTTAGCGCCCAAAGAATTGGCAACAAGTGCCGTTCTACTGGCAATTAGCGGACCGTTATTTGCAGTCATGCTTTTGAAAGGAAGTCGCCATGCTACAACTTAAAGACGTTGACGTATACCGCGGTGACCACCAAGTCCTGTCAAAAGTGACCGCTGATTTACGACCGCAACAAATTACTAGTCTCATCGGGCCAAATGGTTCTGGTAAGTCAACGCTACTCCAGCTGCTTACCAAAGCATTAGAACCTCGTCGCGGTGTGATTACCGGTCGACCCTTAAGTATCGCTTTATTAGCGCAACGAAATGAGCTCCATGAGCCTTTGACCGTACGTGAATTATTAACGATGACCACAGATGTTATCGACGATACGGTTGTTGCATTGCTTCAATTAACGGCTTTGCTTGAAACGCCAATGCCGGAACTTTCTGGTGGCCAACAGCAACTTGCTTGGCTCGGATTCGTCTTACAGCAACAGCCTGAACTGGTTATTTTAGATGAGCCAACAACCTACCTAGACTTGCAGTACCAGCACTTATTCTTAGAAACGCTGCGGCAGTTGCAACAACAACGCCAATTTACCGTAATCATGGTGTTGCACGATTTAACGCAAGCCTTTGCTTATAGTGATCAGATTTGGTTGCTAAACGACCATGGCCAGCTAAAAAGCGGGGCCGTCGCTGATATGGCTGATGTCGATCAATTATCAACGACCTTCAAAACCCCTTTAACTGACGTTATCGTGAACCAACAGCATTTGATTGTGCACGCCTGACAACACAGGGGATTGACCGTAAAACTAAAAAACCG
>NZ_KQ970393.1:281330-283350 GCF_001579105.1 Weissella sp. DD23
GTTTTTTGGCGATGGATTACTTCTCAAAATAAGTCTTCCATTGCGTATTAATATTAGCGCGCTTGGTTGCTTCGCCCCAGAATGGCACCTTTACAACACCAAGCACCTTATCCTTGTTCACAAAGCCCCAGTAACGTGAGTCGTTTGAAACGGTACGGTGGTCTCCCAAAACGAAATACTCGCCCTTAGGCACCTTAACCGTCTTCTCACGTTGCCAACCCATGTGGTCACCAAGTTCCGTCAAACTTGACCAGTTACCAACATTGTTGACCGTGTTAGTTGCTGTTTGCTCAGACTCTGGAATGAAATCTTGGTCAACAGCCTTACCATTAACCTTAATCACACCATTTTCAGCACTAACCGTATCACCAGGCATACCGATAACACGCTTTACGTAATCCTTGTGACCATCCACTTCTGGATCTTCACCATAAGCATCAAACACAATGACACTACCACGGTGAATCTTTTCAGGCTTCAGAACGAAAACACGCTCGTTGTTGGTCAAATTTGGTTCCATAGATGTGCCGTCGACACGTACTAGTGTGAACCAATACGTCTTAATCAACAAGGCAATAATTAATCCGATCGCAATCGGAATTACCCAAGACATAATCTCGCGAAATGCTTTCATGGGTGGTCTCCTTACATCATTTTTATTATTCTCAGTTTAGCACACCTAAAATAAAAAAGCCCCGCAAATTGGCAGGGCTTTAGGAAACATTCAGATAATAGACTGCTTCACAACCAAAAAAATCGCCGTGTGGCGATTTTTTGATGATTAACGCTTGTGTGAACGCTTCGCCTTACGAATCGCACGTTCACGATCACGCTCTGCTTGCTTCTTTGCTTCACGCTCGCGACGAATTTCAAATGGGTTTTGAATGGTCCACGTTTGCGCAACTTGGAAGGCGTTTGAAACCACCCAGTACAATGACAAGGCTGATGGTACATTAATCGCAAAAATGAAGATCATAATTGGCATAATGTACGTCATTGACGTTGTCATTCCGTTCTTTTCAGGTTGTCCCAACATGACCAAGTATGATGAGGCGAATGTAAACAACGCTGCTAAGATTGGCAAAATGAACAAATGGTCGTGTTGACCTAATTGGGCCCACAAGAATGTCCCAGTTTCCAATTGCTTCGTGGTACGAATAGCCGTATACAATGCAATCAAGATTGGCATTTGAACAATCAAGGGCAACAAGCTCGCAAATGGGTTAACACCTGCTTCCTTATAAAGGGCGCTTTGCTCTGCTTGCATCGCAGCCATTGATTCCGTATCACGATTTGGATACTTGGCTTGAATAGCCTTTAAAGCAGGGGCAACTTCTTGCATCTTACGCATTGAACGCGTTTGATAAACCATCAATGGCAAAATCAACAAACGAATCAACAACGTAAAGACAATAATTCCCAAGCCATAGTTATTTCCAAACCAGGCTGAGACACCCAAAATTGAGCGTGAGAAGTTGGCGATGATGATTCCATGCCAGAATCCGGTACCGGCTACATGTCCCTTAAACATCACACCAGCAATGATCATGATAATTAAGGCAATGACAGCTGTAACGGTAGAGCGCGTTGAAAATACTTTCTTAGCTGACTGCATCGTTTTTCTCCATATAATAGGTTGTTTTTAATTTTCGTCCTGGTCGACAAACAAATTTGCCAACTTGAAGACGTGTTCCAAGTTCTTTTTAATGATCGCCATGTCTTGGTCATGAGCTGATGGGCGGGCAATCACCAGAATGTCGACATCTTGACGCAGATTTGGCTTCAATTCCAAAACACTTTGTCGAATGCGACGCTTCACCCATACACGCTCGTGGCCACGCAGCCCAACTTTCTTTGAAACCGAAATTCCCAAGCGGAAGTGGGTTGGTTGTTCACGCTCCATCGTGTAAACAATAAACATTTTGTTTGCGACCGAGTGATGTTGCTCGAATACCAATTGGAAATCGGCTTCTTTCTTAACACGGTAACTCTTACGCATATGTTTGCTCCAGACTTTTTT
>NZ_KQ970393.1:283370-287118 GCF_001579105.1 Weissella sp. DD23
AACCACGCGCGATCGTTATCAGTAATCCTAATAGAAGGCCTGACCTAATTAGGCTGACAATACCTTGCGGCCCTTTTGGCGGCGACGTGCAAGCACCTTGCGACCGTTGCTAGTGCTCATGCGCTTACGGAAGCCGTGTACACGCTCGCGGTGACGCTTCTTAGGTTGGTATGTACGCTTCATGTGAATACACCTCCCATTCGTAGTTAGATTTGGCCTGCGGTTGGCAAGGCCAAACCACAATTCGTATTTCAGTGTATCACGTAAGGTTCCAGTTGGCAACCTTTCTAAAGCACTTAATTCTTTTTTAACAAAAATTAAGTGTAACTGAACTTACTAATAGTATAGCACAACGCGAAATCGTCATGTTCAATTCTTAAGTCCTTAACTTTTTCTTTAAAAAAATTAAACAATCATCACCTACGAGTTATCCAGAAAGTAACAGAGCGTTATGTTTATAAAATCCAGACATGTAACAGAGTGTTAGTTTAGTTTTCCCCAATATCCACATTTTTTCCACAATCTACACAGGGGCTAGTAACTTTTCCGAGCTACCCCTGTGCATATGTGGATAACCGCTCAAATAGTTGATGTATCAACTTTAGCTTATTAACAAAGACTTGTAAATATCTAGTTTTACCCCTAACTTATCCACAGATATCCACAAATAACGTAAAATTCGAATTCACATCAAGTTGATAACTAAATTTTGGATATTAACAGGCTGTGGATATCACATAACGTTATTCAAATTCGCGAAAACCCTTGATATATCAGTGATATTCGCTGTGGAAAACTTATCCACACCCTGCTACAATGGAATCTGTTGAATTGCGCTTCTTAAGAAATTTAAGATTAGCGAACGTATTGTGGATAACTTCCACCCAAAGATTCAGATACTTCTACTTTTTAAGGAGGTCGTCCCGATGGATCCTGTCCAGCTTTGGAACGCCATTAAAGAAGAGCTACGCGAGTCCATCTCAACTGGCTTCTCCTTTGCTAATTACGTCGATACGTTGACGCCTTTACAAGTTTTAGAGAACAAAAACAATACGGTCACCTTACATTTATCGACCAACCATGAACAAGTGGCTGACGAATGGCTAAACCCAAGTAGTTCTTACTATCTCGCTTTCATGCAAGCAGCTATGACAGCAACGATGAAGCTGTATGGTCAACCAACGTTTATCGTCCCCTCGGTGACTTATATCTCACCACAACCAACTTCATTATTTGAGGTGCCGGCTACTGATGCCGCTCCTGAACAACAAAACACTACCGGCACTTCACCAGTAGCAGCTGATTTTGTTACGCAATCAATTTTGAATCCCGAATTCCGTTTTGAAACCTTTGTGTCTTCTGATGAGAACCGCGAAGCGTATGCTGTTGCGCAAGCCGTTGCGGATAACCCTGGTACCCAATGGAATCCACTATTGATCTATGGTGGCGTGGGACTTGGCAAGACACACTTAATGCAAGCAATTGGGAATAAAGTTTTAGAAAACAATCCCAACGCCAAAGTTAAGTTCATTACGACTGAAGATTTCATTAATGACTTCACGGAAGCTTTGCGTCGTGGTCAAAAAGAGACCGAAGCATTTAAGCGCGAATACCGCTCGACAGATCTCTTGCTAGTTGACGACGTCCAATTCTTGGCTGGTAAAGAAAAGATTCAAGAAGAATTCTTTAATACCTTCAATGCCATTACGCGAGAAAATCACCAAATCGTCCTGACATCAGATAAGTTACCAAAGGAAATTCCTGGCCTAGAAATGCGTTTGGTCACGCGTTTCGGGCAAGGTTATTCAGCAAACATTACGAAGCCTGACTTACCAACACGTGTCGCCATCCTACGTAACAAGTCAGATCAAGAAAACCTCAATATTCCAAATGATGTGATTGATGAAATCGCTGCGGCTGTTGATACGAACGTCCGTGATCTGGAAGGGGTCTTCAATCAAGTTGCTGGTAAGTTACGATTCGCATCACAGCCGGTCACGGTTGATACTGCTCGTGACATTCTCGAGACAATGAACTTCAAGCGGCAACGCGCCATCACGATTCCTATCATTCAAGATACGGTTGCAAAGTTCTTTGACGTGACCGTGCAAGACCTTAATGGTAAGAAGCGTAATAAGGAAATCGTGGTACCACGCCAAATCGCCATGTATTTGGCACGTGAGCTCACTCAAGACTCTTTGCCACAGATTGGCCGGGCCTTTGGTGGTAAGGATCACACAACGGTGATGCATTCAACTGAAAAAATCGATAACGCGATTGAAAATGATGCCTTATTGGCTGATCAAGTTCAGAAAATTCGTGAAGAGTTGAGCAATTAGTTCGAATGACCATTGTGAATTATTCACGAAGTTACCGAAAGTTTTCCACAGGGTTGTATACATATACCAATCCTTGATGTAATGGTATAGCTGAGGGTTTTGCACATTGTGCACACCCCTTATTACTATTATTATTTTTTTATTAATAAATAAATCAGTCAGTAAGCGATGCATGCGCAGCATGCCGAGCAAAAAAGGTTGAGGAGATAATCATGCAATTTACAATTAATCGAGCTGTTTTCATCAAAGCCATGAATAATGTCAGCCGTGCAATTTCATCACGTACATCAATGCCAATTTTGACAGGTGTTAAATTGGTCCTTGATAACAATGGCCTAACATTGACCGGTTCAGATACAGATATCTCAATCGAAACAGTTATTCCGGTAACCGATGATCAAGCAACGTTGCAAGTATCTGAACCAGGTGCCTTGGTTTTGCCAGCCGCCTTCTTCTCAAATATTGTTAAGCGTTTGCCGGGCGAAACATTCACCCTTTCAAACACAACTGGTTTCCAAGCTAAAATCACTTCTGAAAATTCAGAATTTGATATTAATGGCCAAGATGCTAATAACTACCCACACTTACCAGAAATTGAAGTCCGCAACAATTTGACGTTGCCAGCTGAAACATTGACTGAAGTAATCGGTCAAACCGTTATTGCTGTTTCAAAGCAACTTAGTCAACCAATCTTGACTGGTGTGCACTTTATTTTGGCGGGTGGTAATTTGACAGCGGTCGCAACGGACCGTCACCGTTTAGCCCAACGCACAGTGGCATTTGGTGATTCAGATGTTAGTGCCGACATCATCGTGCCAGGTCCTTCATTGAACCAATTGCAAGCAATGTTGGATGAAGTCGAAACAGTTGATGTTCGTGTGGCTGAAAACCAAGTTATTTTCCAACTTGGGGCTAACACGACGTTCTACTCACGTTTGTTGGAAGGAAACTACCCTGATGCTTCACGCTTGATTCCAACTGAAAAGCGGACGACTTTGACGATTAATGCCCGTGACTTGTTGCAAACAATTGAGCGTGCTGCCTTGCTTAGTCACGAAGGACGTTCAAATGTTATTCAATTTACGGTTAGCGACGAAAAGTCATTGATTTCATCAAATTCACCTGAAGTTGGACGCGTTGAAGAACAAATCTTTGCGGCCGAAACTGCCGGTGATGAATTGACGATTTCATTTAACCCTGATTACATGCGCGAAGCATTGAAGTCATTTGGAGATGAGCAAATCCAAATTGGCTTCAAGACTGCGTTGGATCCATTTACCTTGGTACCAACCAACAATGAAACAAACTTTATTCAATTGATTACACCAGTGCGTACTTACTAATTACCGCATTGCGTAATTTATAGGCTAAAAAGCCGAAAATTGCTGTTTAAGGAAAAAACAGTAATT
>NZ_KQ970393.1:287332-290217 GCF_001579105.1 Weissella sp. DD23
TTTCGGCTTTTTTGTTTCATAAGTCGCCAAAAGCCTCAGAAAGGCTCTGACGCCTTGATTACATTGAATAAAGCAAAAAAATAGCGTATAATAAGACTACTTATGGAAACATTTCTCAGTTGGGATTAACCCCCGACAGAAAGGATATTGAAGTGGCTAACGAAGTGCACATTCAAACGCCCTACATTACGCTAGGACAATTATTGAAGGAAAAAAGTATCATTTCTACTGGTGGCCAAGCGAAGTGGTACCTACGCGAAAATACGGTTTTGGTTAACCAAGAGCCCGATGATCGCCGTGGACGCAAGCTTTATCCAGGTGACGTGGTCGCAGTGCCATCTGGTGAGCGATTTGTCATTAACGGGATGGGTGCTGAAGCAGACTAATGGAACTGCTTGAGCTAAAACTAAATAACTTTCGGAATTATCAAGATTTAGCGGTGACCTTTTCACCAGGCGTCAATGTCTTTTTGGGACCGAACGCACAGGGTAAGACGAACTTACTCGAGGCAATCTATGTTTTAGCTTTAGCGCGCTCACATCGAACAACTTCTGATAAAGAGTTGATTGGTTGGGACGGCAAAGAAGCCATGGTCTCGGGCGTGGTGCGCCGCCAATACGGGAAAGTGCCGTTGTCACTTGCTTTTACAAGCAAAGGTAAGAAGGCACGAATGAACCATTTGGATCAGGCGAAATTAGGCACATACATTGGACAATTAAATGTTATTTTATTCGCACCGGAGGATTTAGCCTTGGTAAAAGGGGCGCCGACGATTCGACGGAATTTCATCGATCGCGAATTTAGTCAGATGAGTCCAAAGTATCTTTATATTGCTAACCAATATAAGGGCGTCTTGAAACAGCGTAATCAATATCTGAAGCAACTGCAGTCGAAGCAGGCGAAAGATATGCTGTATCTGGAAGTTTTGACGGATCAGCTAACGAGTTTCGCCAGTGAACTAATTGTGCGACGGATACAGTTAATTAAGAAGCTCGGTGAGGCCGCAGCGCCGATTCATGCTGATATTACACAAGGGGGCGAAACGTTACGGATTGCGTACGTTTCGCAACTTAATGAAGAAGAATTAGGGGATGAACAGGTCATTAAAGAAGCGATGACGAAGCGTTTTGAACGGTTACAGTCGCGGGAAGTAATGATGGGCACCACCCTGTTAGGTCCGCATCGTGATGACTTACGTTTTGATGTTAATGGGCATGACGTGGCGACATTTGGGTCGCAAGGACAGCAACGGACAACCGCCTTGGCGGTGAAGTTAGCTGAAATTGATTTGATGAAGCAAGAGACTGGTGAATATCCAATTTTATTGCTAGACGATGTTTTGTCAGAACTAGATACCAATCGCCAAACGCACTTGCTAACGGCGATGCAAAATAAGGTACAGACCTTTATTACGACGCCGTCACTAAGTGATGTGGCCCGTCAATTAATTAATGAACCAAAAGTCTTTAACGTTCGAGCAGGGCAACTTGTCGAAACGGACGATTTGGACAGTGCTAGTGAAGAAAACTAGCGATAGTTAAGGAGGAACTCATGGCTGAAGAAGATGTAACACAAATGCATACACAAGCTGATGATTACGATGCCAGTCAAATCCAAGTTTTGGAGGGATTGGAGGCCGTTCGTAAGCGACCTGGTATGTATATTGGAACCACGACGAGTCAAGGACTGCACCACTTGGTGTGGGAAATTGTCGATAACGGAATTGATGAAGCGTTGGCAGGGTTTGCTGACCACATCACGGTGACAATTGAAAAGGACAACTCAATCACAGTTACTGACAACGGCCGTGGGATTCCAGTTGATATTCAAGAAAAGACTGGTAAGCCAGCGTTGGAAACAGTCTTTACCGTTTTGCACGCCGGAGGAAAGTTCGGCGGTGGCGGTTATAAGGTTTCTGGTGGACTGCACGGAGTTGGTGCGTCAGTTGTTAACGCGCTATCAACAGAGCTTGATGCTGTTGTTGTTCGTGACGGTAAGGGTTACGCAATGGACTTCGAGCGTGGTCACGTGAAGACGTCAATGCACAACGTACCAGTTGACGATGCACCTGTTTCACGTGGAACAATCGTGCACTTCCTACCAGATCCAGATATTTTCCGTGAAACGACGGTTTATGATTATAAGATTTTGATGAACCGTGTGCGTGAATTGGCTTTCTTGAACAAGGGTTTGCGAATTTCAATTGCAGATAATCGTCCAGATGAGCCAATTTCTGAATCATTCCACTACGAAGGTGGAATTAAGGAATACGTTGATTTCTTGAACACAAATAAGGACGTCATTTTTGACGATCCGATTTATGTTGAAGGCATGGATAACGGTATTGAAGTGGAAGTCTCATTGCAATACACAGATGACTATCACAGTAATATGCTGTCATTTACCAACAACATTCACACCTATGAAGGTGGAACTCACGAAACGGGATTCAAGTCTGCGTTGACGCGTGTTATCAATGACTATGCGCGTAAGAATAACTTGTTGAAGGAAAGTGACGATGCATTGTCTGGGGATGATGTGCGTGAAGGGTTAACGGCCATTGTGTCAGTTAAGCACCCAGATCCACAGTTTGAAGGACAAACGAAGACTAAGTTAGGTAATTCAGATGCCCGTACGGCTGTTGACCGTATGTTCTCAGAAACATTTAGCCGTTTTATGTTGGAAAACCCAACTGTTGCGAAGCAAATTGTTGAAAAGGGAATCTTGGCCGGTAAGGCTCGTCTTGCTGCCAAGCGTGCGCGTGAGGCGACACGTAAGAAGTCTGGTTTGGAAATTGCTAACTTGCCAGGTAAGTTGGCTGATAACACATCAAAGGATCCTGAAATTTCGGAATTGTTTATCGTTGAGGGTGATTCAGCCGGTGG
>NZ_KQ970393.1:290237-300558 GCF_001579105.1 Weissella sp. DD23
AGCCGGTGGTTCAGCTAAGCAAGGGCGTGAACGTTTGACGCAAGCTATTTTGCCAATTCGTGGAAAGATTTTGAACGTTGAAAAGGCTTCATTGGACAAGATTTTGGCTAACGAAGAAATTCGTTCACTCTTTACAGCGATGGGAACTGGTTTTGGTAACGAATTTGATGTCACAAAGGCGAAGTACCACAAGTTGATCATTATGACCGATGCCGATGTCGACGGTGCGCACATTCGTACATTGTTGTTGACGTTGATTTATCGTTACATGCGTCCATTGTTGGAAGCAGGCTACATTTACATTGCCCAGCCACCGCTATATCAAGTGCGTCAGGGTAAGTTCGTGCAGTACTTGGACTCTGATGAAGAGTTAGAAGCTTTGTTGCCAACGTTGCCTGCCTCACCAAAGCCAGTTATCCAACGATACAAGGGACTTGGTGAAATGGACGCGGAGCAATTGTGGGAGACCACAATGGATCCGTCAGTTCGTCGTTTGTTACGTGTTGAAATGGATGACGCCGTGGATGCTGACATGGTCTTCTCAATGTTGATGGGAGACAAGGTTGAGCCACGTCGTGAATTTATTGAAGAAAACGCGCAATACGCGGAGTTGGACGTCTAGTTTTAATTTGAACTAGATAGAAAGAAAGGAACAGTAATGGCTGAAGAAGAACAAAATAACAGCCGCATTAAACCCGCCAAGCTTGGCGAGCAAATGCGAACATCTTTCTTGGACTATGCGATGTCAGTTATCGTGGCACGTGCGTTGCCCGATGTACGTGATGGTTTGAAGCCGGTGCACCGTCGTATTTTGTACGGTATGAATGAACTAGGTGTGACGCCAGATAAGCAACACAAGAAGTCTGCTCGTATCGTCGGTGACGTTATGGGTAAGTATCACCCCCACGGTGACTCTGCCATCTACGAATCAATGGTGCGTATGGCGCAGGACTTTAGTTATCGTTACATGTTGGTTGATGGGCACGGAAACTTTGGTTCTATTGATGGTGACCCAGCTGCCGCCATGCGTTATACCGAAGCACGTTTGAGCAAGATTGCAACGGAAATGTTGCGTGATATCAACAAGGACACCATTGATTTTGCGGATAACTATGATGGTACTGATCGTGAGCCCGTTGTCTTGCCAGCCCGTTTCCCTAACTTGTTAGTTAACGGAGCCAATGGAATTGCCGTTGGTATGGCAACCAATATTCCGCCACACAATTTGGGTGAAGTTATTTCAGCCATTCACATGTTGATGAACAACCCGGATGTTACAACGGCTGAGTTGATGGAAGCGGTCCCTGGACCTGACTTCCCAACAGGTGCGATTGTGATGGGTAAGTCTGGTATTCGTAAGGCTTATGAAACCGGTAAGGGTGTTGTAACGGTCCGGGCGAAGGTCGAAATTGAGACGGAGAAGTCTGGTAAGGAACGCATCATCGTGACTGAGTTGCCATACATGGTCAACAAGGCGAAGTTGATTGAACGTATTGCTGAACTTGGTCGTGAAAAGCGAATCGAAGGTATTACGGCGGTTAATGATGAGTCTGACCAAACAGGTTACCGAATCGCTATTGATATTCGTCGTGATGTTTCAGCATCAGTTGTGTTGAATAACTTGTACAAGAATACGTTAATGCAAACTGGCTTCAGCTTTAACATGTTGGCCGTGCAAGATGGTCGACCAAAGTTGCTAGGTTTGAAGGCCATGCTGGTTGCTTACCTTGAACACCAACAAATTGTCGTGCGTCGTCGTACGGAATTTGAATTGCGTAAGGCTGAAGCACGTGCGCATATCTTGGAAGGTTTGCGTATTGCTTTGGATCACATTGATGCCATCATTAGCATCATTCGTGGTTCAGAAACGTCAGAAATCGCCAAGAACCGTTTGATGACGGATTATGCTTTGTCAGATAAGCAAGCGCAAGCCATCTTGGACATGCGTTTGGTTCGTTTGACCGGTTTGGAACGTGGCAAGATTGAAGATGAATATCAAGGTTTGATGACCGCGATTGCTGATTACAAGGATATCTTGGCTAAGCCAGAACGTATTGATGAAATCATCTATACTGAATTGCTTGAAATCCAAGAAAAGTACGGCGACGAACGTCGGACGGAATTGCAAATCGGGGATGTCACAAGCATTGAAGACGAAGATTTGATTGAGGAAGAAGACATTATCGTGTCATTGACGAGCGCTGGCTACATCAAGCGAATGGCGCAAACTGAATTCCGAGCACAGAACCGTGGTGGACGTGGTGTGCAAGGAATGGGCGTTAATGATGATGATTTTATCGATCAATTGATTGGTACCTCAACACACGATACGTTGTTGTTCTTTACCAACGCTGGTAAGGTTTACAAGATGAAGGGATACGAAATTCCTGAATATGGTCGCTCTGCTAAGGGAATCCCAGTTGTTAACTTGTTGGGAATCGAAGCAGGTGAGAGTGTGCAAACCGTGATTAACGTACGTGGTGAAGCTTCTGAAAGTGAAGACTTCCTCTTCTTTACAACCCGTTACGGTAAGGTGAAGAAGACGCCGGTTTCAGACTTTAGCAACATCCGAACACACGGTTTGAAGGCCATTACGTTGAATGATGACGATGAGTTGATTAACGTTATGATTACTGATGGGACTGAGAACTTGTTGATTGGTACCCATGGTGGTTACGCGGTGTCATTTAACGCCGATGCCGTTCGTTCAATGGGACGTTCAGCAGCTGGTGTGCGTGGTATTACGTTGCGTGATGATGACTTTGTTATCGGCGCTGAAATCTTAAAGGATGACGCATCTGTGCTGGTTATCACTGAAAAGGGATACGGTAAGCAAACCCCAGTTGATCAATACCCGATTAAGGGTCGTGGTGGTAAGGGAATTAAGACGGCCCAAATCACCGAGAAGAACGGACCGCTAGCAGGTTTGGCGGTTGTTGATGGTTCAGAAGACATTATGTTGACGACCAACAAGGGTGTAATGATTCGCTTTACGGTTGATTCAGTGTCAGAAACTGGTCGTGCCACACAGGGTGTCCGTGTTATTCGCCTAGATGATGATGCAATTGTTGCAACGTTTGCAAAGGTTGAACATGAAGAGGATACACCGGAGTTAGCAGAAGACGCTGCCGAGACAGCTGATGACGCAACGCCGGTCGTAAACGATACAGAATTACCAGCAGCGCCAGTTGATGGTGAGCAACCAGCTGAAGTAGCTGAATTGCTTGCACGAGCTGAAGATGATTCAGAAGAATAATAAACAGTAAAAAGGACAACATCGTGAGGTGTTGTCCTTTTTGTATTGATAATACATATATATTGATACGTTATGCATAAACGGCCGGTGTGTTTTAAAAATAATTCAGTATTAAGTTTATGTTTTTGGAATTTGTTTTAAATATAAATGCATATGTAAAGATTATAAAAATATTGTTTTGCTTTAAATTAGGAGCCGTGTGAGTGGTTTGTATCAATAGCGGGACAGTATTTTCTGTATAAATCCCCAATAAATACATGGTAGGGAGTATAATCTAGAAAGGTTATATGAGAAAAGTTAATTATAAGTAAGAGGTTATCATGGGTAAAAATCGAGTGCCTGTTGAGGCAATTCGCGAAGCGATGATTTATTTCATCAAGGAACGCAACATTTCAGTACCAGTCGTTTTGAAGACGGTTGATATTTCACGTTCACGACTTTACGACTATTTACAAGGCAACGGTAAGGTGTCAGCGACAACTTTGGTTAATTTGTTGGTGACGATTGGCGTATCATTTGATGAGTTGATGTTGCATGTCTACATGAACCACCCTGAGTTGCTAGATCCAGCAATCAAGGAATTGGGCTTGGATGCACACTCACACACAATGACGCCAACGGAAGACACGGTTTACCGGACGTTGTCAATGTATGACGAGACGCGCGATGTGCGTTTGTTGGTTAACTTGGTGCGTGCAATTAACTCACAAGTGGCCGACGAAGTTGAAAAGTACCGTTTGATTGAAATGGTACGACCAACAATTATCAAGTTGTTGGCTGCTCGTGAATTCTACACGGCCAATGACTTGTTGATGTTTGCTAATATTATTCGTCATGAGCCATACAACGCCGCCAAGATGGTTGTTAAGCAGATGTCTGATCAAGCACAACGCATGGCGAAGCTTGAAGGCTATGGCTTGATGGAATTAGATAATTTTTCATCGGCTGAGGTTCGTAATGTGGCTTTGTTGCATTTCCAATTGTTGATTATGGCGTTGGAAAACAAGGATGGCGACACTGTTAAGAAGACATTGATGTTCTTGCGTGATTATCGTTTGCCAGCTTTGAGCACGTACTTTAGTTTCGTTAAGAAGATGGCTGAAGTTGTCGAACTTGCATTGGATGAAAAGAATGAGGAAGCAGAACAATTGTGGCACCGCACACTGGATGCGGCGCAATTCATGATTGATGAACGCTTCTGGCCAATTTATTCATTTATTGCCCGTCGTTCGTTTGAGGAGTTCCTGGTACCAGTCAACTCATACAAGCGTCACATGACAGAACAAAATCAATAACCGATAAAATAAAGCTCCCAGCATTGCAAATTGCAACGTTGGGAGCTTTTTCAGTTACGTCAGTTTAACTAATTCAGGGTTAGCACCATATTACGGTGTTCAATGCCTGCGTCCATGAAAATGTCACCTTCAGCTTTAAAACCAAGCTTCTCGTAGAACCCTAAGGCAGAGACTTGGGCGCCTAGATCAATTGTGTGGACACCGGCTTCTTTGGCATCCTCGATGATTGTCTGCATAATTTTAGCAGCGTAACCATGACCACGCGCATCCGCCAATGTGGCCACGCGTTGGATATGCCAATTTTCACCGTGGGCATTAACTAAGACACGGGCAGTCGTCACGGCCTTGCTAGCTGTGAAACCAACGTAGTGTGTCGTTCGGTCATCAAGATCATCAATCTCTAGTGCAAGGGGCACACCTTGTTCGCTAACAAACACGGTTTGACGAATTGCAAGAGCTTCGCGGCTAAGTTCGCCAGCGCCGTATTCTTTGCTGACGATGAGTTCGTTTGTTGACATGCGCGTTTACCTCATTTTTTTATCAATGGTCTTATTTTAACTTAAATTGGTAAAACGCCAAGGCTCTAAGGTATGAATTTTAAAATTACGCTATAATAGACCGGATACATAAATTAGCCGCGATCAACGCTGGCGTAAGCACCGGTCACAATAATGGCCGGAAAACATTAAAATACGTAAGAAAAGGGTGACTAAACTATGAGGCATTATGGCCGATTTAGCTGGATTAACACGCGCTTAGGGTTTGTATTGCTCTTGGTCGTGTTAATCTGGGCAAAAACGTTGCTGGCGGATTTTGTGGACTTTAACTTGTTCTCGGGAGCAACACCAGTACAATACGTGACGCTGTTGATTAATCCATTGACGGTGTCATCTTTATTGATTGGATTGGCGTTCTACTTCCGATCAGCAAAGCTTTTCTACCCAATTGCAACGATTATGTACATCGTTAACATTGTGCTGTTGCAATTAAACGTGACCTATTATCGTGAATTTACAGATTTTATGTCTGTTGCGACGATGTTGGGTTATGACAAAGTTAACCAGGGATTGAGTGCGTCTGGGTTTGCGTTAACAAATCTACACGATATTTTATTCTGGATTGATATTCCAATTTTTATTGGGTTGTTCATCTTTAAAAAAATCAGGATACAACGTGAAGGCACAACGAAATTCATGAGTTTTGCGATGACGACATTTTCAGTCTTTGCCTTCATGGTGACGCTGGTTTTGGGTGAGGCGGATCGTCCACAGCTTATTACACGCCAATTTGATAGTAATTTATTGGTGAAATATTTGGGGATGGACGCTTATACGGTGTTCGATGGTTTGAAGCAACATGGCGTGTCCGAGATGCGCAAGTCGGCGAAGAAAACAGATATCCAAAAAGTGTTGAGTTATGTTGATAAACATTATACTGATGCGGATGCTAAATATGCCGGTATTGCCAAGGGCAAGAATGTGTTTGTCATTCACTTGGAATCCTTCCAACAATTTTCAATGAACATGAAAATCAATGGGCAAGAAGTGACGCCAAACCTGAACCAAATTTATAATTCTGATTCAACGATTGCATTTGATAATTTCTTTAACCAAGTTGGTCAAGGTAAGACATCCGACGCTGAAAATATGTTAGAAACATCAACGTTTGGGTTGCCACAAGGCTCATTGTTTGCCACGCAGGGTAATGACCAAACCTTCCAAGCAATGCCGGCCATTTTGAAGCAGACAGAAGGGTACTCGTCAGCTGTTTTCCACGGTAACAACGCTAGTTTCTGGAACCGTAGTAACGTGTACAAGAATATGGGTTACCAATACTTCTTTGATGCTAGCTACTATGACACATCGGGTGATAAGGCAATGGGTTATGGGTTGAAGGACAAGCTGTTGTTTAATGATTCCATTCCATATTTGGAACGAATGCAACAACCGTTCTATGCCAAGTACATTACCGTAACGAACCACTTCCCATATAGTTTGGATGAACAGGATAAGGATCCAAACTTTACCACGACGAATACAGATTCGGATATTGTGAACGGCTACTTTGAAACGAACCACTACTTGGATCAATCAATTGGTGAGTTCTTCGATTATCTGAAGAAGTCAGGCTTGTACAACAAATCAATTATTGTGTTATACGGTGATCACTACGGTATTTCAAATTCAGAAAACAAGTATTTGGCTTCAGTGCTGGGTAAGAATGCCGATGACTGGAATGATAACGATAATGCGCAACTACAACGCGTACCATTTATGATTAATATTCCAGGGTGGCACGGCGGTGGTGTTAATCATACGTACGGTGGTGAGATTGACGTCATGCCAACCTTGCTACACTTGTTAGGTGTTGATTCAAAGAAGTACGTGATGATGGGACAAGATCTGCTGAGCGGTAAGAGCAATCAGGTTGTGGCCTTCCGTGATAAGAACTTTGTGACACCGAAGTATAGTTATATCAACGAAACGATTTATGATAATAAGACTGATCAGGCGATTACTAATCCAACTAAATCGGTTTTGAAAGAGATTGATGCAGCTAAGCAGCAGGTTAAGGAACAGTTATCGATTTCAGATGATATTAATCAAAAGGACTTACTTCGTTTCTATACGCCGAGTGGCTTTAAGTCAGTTGATGCCTCGAAGTATAACTACTCTAACGGGTTGGCAAAGCTAGAAAATCTTGAGAACCAAGCGGGTGTTGAATCGAAGAGTTTGTGGTCTGAGAATGGTGGTAAGACCACGCAGTCATTGTATAGCACTGACGCACCAGAAAAGGACGAACCACGTTCTGATACATCACGTATTAAGCAGGTTAATCCGGACGGTGGCGATACGACTGATGGTGGCGATGACACACCAAATCCATAACAAGTAAAAATGTTCTTGATGTGTTGATGCAATTGTCAGCCACCAAGGGCATTTTTCTTTTTTGACGAACTATCTTGACATTTGTGTTAAATAACCTGACAATAATAGTCTATTAAACGTACAAGGAGAGGCACCATGTCATTTGTTCCAAAACACCATTTTCATAAAAATGCGTTGAAGTCAGAAGTTTTTCAGTTCCGCATTGGTGAGTTAGCCACAATGACGGGTGTGTCAACGCGCCAATTACGTTACTGGGAAAGCAAAGGCATCATTTCGTCACTAAGTCGTGAAGGTGAGCAGGATGCCCGGGTTTATAACTACAAAACTTATGTCGCAGTTGCAGCCATTAAGGGCTTTTTAGATGATGGCTATACCTTAAAAGCGGCGGTTGAAAAGACCCATGAGCTTGAGCAATCGTGGCGGGTGCTGCATGAAGTGATGAGTCAGGCCGTTAAGGGTGTCATCGAACTTGATGGTAAGAATGTTGTTGATTTAGGTTATTTTGATGATGAGCAACAGCAACGTTTATTTGCAACGATTGATGATGACAATAAGGTGCACTATATCGTGCGTCGAACAGATGAAAACTAAAAGAAAACGGTTTTGGTGGTTAGCCAAGACCGTTTTTGTCTTTTCTCAGGTTGAATAACTGGTAAACTATAAGAGGCAAAGCGGTAGTGTGTACCGCAATAAACGGAAAAGGAAGTTGTAGAACATGGCGAATTGGCAGGGATTCTACAAGTTGTCGTGGCAAGAACGCTTGCAACGGACGATTGAAAATAAAAATTTAACGGCTGATCAGGCAGCGTTAATAACGCAGCATTATGACATGGTTGGCGAACAACAGGTTGAAAACTACCTCTATAATTTCGGCGTGCCCACAGGGTTACTGTTGGAATTGCCAGTTGATGGCCGTTTAGTGACAGTACCGATGAGCACGGAAGAACCAAGTGTTATTGCGGCTGCTAATAATGGTGCACGGATGATGCGGGCTGGTGCTGGCGTGCAGACGGTTATTGAAAGTCGTCTTGTGCGTGGTCAAATTATTTTGGATAATGTTGCCGATGTTGTGGCCTTGCAAACCTATGTTGAGACACATTTAACGCAATTGCTGCAGGTGGCCAATGATGCGCACCCATCAATGGCAAAACGTGGTGGTGGTGCGAAAGCTTTAACGGTCGAAGTGCTTGATGCACAAACAGCGATTGTTAATGTCTTAGTTGATCCGAAGGCGGCGATGGGGGCTAATGTTGTTAATACCATGTCGGAAGCGATTGCTAGCGTATTGCGACAAGCGGGCTATGAGGTGTTAATGGCAATTCTCTCCAACTTTGCGACTGAGTCACTCGTTAAGGCGAAGGTAGCTGTGCCGGTAACGGCGTTGGCAACTAAGCAGGGAATGTCGGGTGCCGATGTAGCAGCTAAAATTGCAGCCGCTAGTCGGATTGAAACGTTGTCACCATACCGAGCAGTCACGTCTAATAAGGGGATGTTGAATGGAATTGAGGCAGCAGTCCTAGCCAGTGGTAACGATACACGCGCGGTTAACGCGGCCTTGCATGCATACGCTGCACAAGGTGGTCAGTATCATGGTTTGACGCGTTGGACTGTTCAAGGTGACGAATTGCTTGGTGAGACGACCTTGCCCCTAATTCTTGGCGTTGTTGGTGGTTCAATTGGGATTGTGCCAGCTGTTAAGTTGAACCATGCGTTGATGGATAATCCAACGGTTAACGAGTTGACCAGTACAATTGCCGCCGTTGGGTTGGCCCAAAACTTGGCGGCCATTCGTGCATTGGTGTCGACTGGTATACAAGCCGGCCACATGGCATTACAGGCAAAGTCATTGGCACTCCAAGTGGGTGCGACGCCAGCAGAAGTGCCAGCGTTGACAGCCGCGTTACAACAAGCGGGTAAGTTTAATGAAGCTACGGCCCGTGAATTATTAGCAAAATTACGATAAATAGACGGAAAAGAGAACAGATATGCAATTTTCAGCAGATACAGTACAACTAGTCGACCAAGTTAACCGTGTTTATCCCGGTTCAGTTGTTTTGCGTGGTAGCGGGGAGGCCACAGGTGTCTTGACGCACGATCAAGTGACGACGGATATGTTGGGTACGCGCTTGATGGTTGAAGTAACGGATGCTACGGCACCAGATTATTCAGCGACAAAAGAATTGTTGATGATGATGCTAACGCTAAGTGGTTACCCACAAATTTACTTCCAATTGAAGTCGGATAATGTCGAACTGACGGATCAACTAATGGTTATGGCGACGTACCTTTACCAACCAGCCATGCGCACGATTATCTATAAGGAACAAGCCAAGCATGGTTTGTTGACGGATGATGTTGTGGCAGCCTTTGCAAAGGGTGTCATGACAACACTAACGAAGGAAGCTGATGGGAACCGTTCTGAAGCCGCCTTGCGTGTGTTGACATTGTTGGATGCCCAAGTCTTTATGAATGCTGTTACTGGTGAGACGGCGGCGTACACGGATACGTTTGCTGAAGCTTTCCCAGAAGCATGGGCAGCTGCTCAAAAGATTGTCGCTGCTATGAAGATTGAGGGTATTAAGGATCCGTTCACTGTTCATCGGGCAGTTGTGGCGGCCTTTAAGCATTTTGATGAACAAATGGCAGCGTGGGATTTGCCAGAGTTGCATGCTAACGAGTTTGCAACGTTGACACCAGTTTTGTCAGAGCGTCAGTTGCGATTGCCTTTGGCGCAAGTTTACGATATTAAGCACACAGATATGATTGATCGTAATACAGAGAAGACCGCCTACGTTGGGTTGAATAAGACGGATGAGCAGAATAGTTTTGTTATTTCTGCACCAGAAGAGAATCAACCAACGTTCTTCAAGGAGCTCTATAAG
>NZ_KQ970394.1:0-1450 GCF_001579105.1 Weissella sp. DD23
ACCTAACTCGAATAATATCTAGTCATACGTTAGGAGATTGTCATGAAGGGTAAGTTGTATCTTGCTGTGGGGAGTTCTGTTGCATTAGTATTAGCCGGGGGATTGGTAAGTGGAGGCGTTGTACATGCAGCCTCTGATAGTCGCGTCATGGCGGTTGGGTCAACAGCCCTACAACCGCTAGCTGCGCAGGCTGCCGAAATGTTTGGAGAGAAACATGCCGGTGTAAATGTCGTTGTTCAAGGTGGTGGATCAGGTGCCGGTCTAAGCCAAGTTGGTAAAGGCGGTGTCACAATTGGTAATTCTGATATTTTTGCTAGCCAAAAAGATGGTGTTGATGCAAAGAAGTTGAAGGACCATAAGGTGGCGGTTGTCGGTATCGCACCAGTTGTGAATGATGACATTAAAGTTAAGTCGTTAACGATGGATCAGTTACGTGATATCTTCTCGGGTAAGATTACGAACTGGAAGGACGTTGGCGGTCAAGATGAAAAGATTGTCCTAATTAATCGTGCGCAAGGTTCAGGTACCCGGTTCACATTCGAACACGAAGTCATGAACGGTGAGGATACAAAGACTGCCCAAGAACAAGACGATAATGGGGCAGTGCAAAAGATTGTCAGCAAGACACCAGGCGCTATCTCATACCTGGCCTTCTCATATACAAGTGGGCCAAATGCCAAGGGCTTACGAACGCTATCAATTGATAAAGTTTCCCCAACTGACAAAAATGTCCGATCAAATAAGTGGCAAATTTGGGCATACGAGCATATGTATACGGTAAAGAAGACTGACAAGAATACCAAGGCCTACATTAAGTTCGTGCAATCTTCAGCAATGAAGAAGACTATTAAGAAACTTGGTTACATTCCAGTTTCTGATATGAACGTTGTTAAGAGTGCTGACGGTGATGTTAAGAAAAGTAAATAAGTAAATGAAATAATTGTCGGCCAGTGAGTCGGCATTTTTTTTGGAATTTTTCATGTGTTAGTCGTCTATAGTTAGTGGAGGTGGTAGTACAAGCATGGATGAATCTGATTTCTATGGTCGCTTGGTACCTGTGCGACACGACCAAATACCAGCATTACCCGAGGGATCCATGACGATACCGGCCATTAAAGATGGGATATGCCAACGATGTGCCACGAAAATCAATACAACCTGGCGCACACCAACAAGTACCTACTGTTGGGCTTGTGCAAATTTAGGTCGGTTGTCAGATGACCAATTTTTAGCAACGATACCAGAGCCAAATGTCTTTGAAACAGATGCAATGCCCTGTCAGTGGCAAGGTGAGTTAACGCCGGCCCAACGCCGAGTGGCAGATGAACAGGTACAGGCACTCAATGCAGGGCGTTCACACTTAACCTATGCAGTAACTGGAGCGGGAAAGACCGAAATGCTGTTTCCCATGTTGACCGTGGCTTTACAGGCAGGAAAGCGCATTGCCTTA